>JACQEL010000225.1 GCA_016200595.1 Deltaproteobacteria bacterium | reverse complement strand
TGAACAGGGCCGGGTACCAGTGATTGCGGAATCCCAGCTTCGCCTCCAAATACGGACGCCAGGCGTGCTTCACTTGCGGGTGATTGGCGGGGTCATCTAAAAAAGCTTCGAGCTCACGTTGTTCAGTCTTTTCCGCGCTGGTGCTATCTGCCGACATGGCGCGTCTCCTCTAGTTCAATCATCTATCAACTCGAGTGACCGGTGAACGGCGTCCCCCAGGAATCGGCAAACGCAAGCTCCGCGACCGGGCGCCGCGAGATCGGACCATGCCCGCGCAGGACTGGATAGCCCATCGGGATAGCTGCGGCTGTGCCCCAAGGTTCGGGAATGGCCAGCAGCTCGCGAACCTGTGGTTCACATTCGCACAGGAGCGTGGTGAGCACGCAGCCAAGCCCTTCGGCGCGGCAAGCCAGTAGGAGGTTTTCCACCGCCGTATAAATCGATGCACCGCCAACCACCGAGATCCGCTCGAGCTTGGCGTCAGTAATAGCCATCTCCTTGGGGTTGAAGCAGAAGACGAAGATAGCCGGCGCGTCGCCAAAATGAGCGCCGAGGTGATCACCAGCGTCGAGCATGCGCTGAGTTTTGTCACGCGCAGTCGGGGGAAGGTCAGCAAGCCTTGAGCGGTACATCTTCGCGAAAACCGCCCAGCGGTCAGCATACAAAGCACCAAGGCCTTTCTTGCGGGCGCTATCTTTTACCACAATGACACGCCAGGGTTGACGGTTTCCTCCGGTCGGTGCCCAAGTGGCGGCTTCTAACACACGGTGCAACACCTCATCAGGGATCGGGTCCGATCGCAGGCGGCGTACTGCGCGCAGAGTATGCATTGCTTCATAGAGTCCGATTTCTGCCATTGTTCAACCTCCTCAATACGCTCTTCCCAAGAAGAAGACAAAAAGGGCAGCCCTATGGGGGCTGCCCTTTTCATGCTTAGGTAGAGTGCCGACGTTTATCCTAGGCGGCTGTCGCGATGCCCACCACTGGGTCTCGTTTTCCAGACGCCGGGAGCGGACGAATACCAGGCTGCTGCTCGTAAGGACCAGGCAGACCCAGCTCCTTCGCCATCTCGCGCATGGCCGGCAGGACTTCCTGTCCCAGCAACCGCAGGCAGGTTCTGCGCTCCTCAGTGGTCATGGGCCCATGATGGTACCAGATGCCAAAGATGCCTGGCCGCAACGTTTCGAGCATGAAGCGAATCCGCTGCAGTACCGTCTTGGGAGTACCCGCAATGATCAGCCCGTTCTCTAAGGTCGATTGAAAGTTCTTATCGATGCTACGCTTTACTTCCTCAACGTCCACAGTTCCTTGCGTGTAACGGATGATTTCCGTTCCCGTGCGTGGATCAGTGAAGGCCTTCGCCAGGCGTTTGGTGGCCTCCTTCGAGTTGTAGCCCGGGGGGAACATCCATTCGGCCCGTGCGAACGCGCCAAACCCACCACCGAACACAAATCCCTTGGCCAGCTGCTGCGCTTTCTCTTCCGTCTCAGCCACGCAGATGTTCTGCAGGTAGCCGAAGTTCTCCGGTCCGGCCTGATAGCCCACCTGTGCCGCCACATCGGCGTAGAGGTTCACCATCTCCACCGTCGGTTCGAGCGCCGTGGCTAAGGCAACATAGGGGTAACGATGCTGTGCGCACCAGATCACTGTCTCCGGGCTGATGAGCCCCGGGATCCAAATCTGCGGATGCGGTTTCTGCAAGGGCAACACCCAGGGGTTGACGAACCGATAGTGATAGTGTTTGCCCTCATAACGCCAGGGACCAGGTTTCGTCCAGGCCTGGATGACAAAGTCGTGGGCTTCGTTGAAGCGTTCGCGGTTATAGGCAGGATTGATATTGTTGGCAAGCTGTTCACTCCCGGCGCCACGCACCCAGCCCGGAACTAGCCGCCCACCAGAAATCATATCGATCATCGCCAGTTCCTCGGCCAACCGCAGGGGATCTCCCACCGGCAGCGGATTGCCCAGCAGCACGATTTTTACCTTCTTGGTGATGCGCGCCAGGATCGCGGCCTCGACGTCCATGACCGAGCCCATGCAGAAGGGAGTCTGATGATGCTCGTTGAGCATGACACCATCGAACCCGAGCTCCTCAGCATAGACGCGCTCGTCCAGGTACTCATTCAGCAGCTTGCTGCCTTTCACCGGGTCGAAGAACGTATTCGGCACGCCGAAATAGCTACTGCCATTTCTGATGATTTCGTCCTCTGGGACATAGATGTATGCACGTTCGGAGAACGACATAATATGCATAAGTGCACCTCCTTTCGCCTCTCTCAAGCCAGAAAGCGTTGTAGTTGTTGGGTGAATTCTGCCTGTTTCTCTACCTCCGGCCGGTGGCCACAGTTGTCTAATACCACCAACTGGGATCCTGGTATGGACTTCTTAAAGACTTCGGCCACGCTGACCGGCACAACTTTATCCTGTTTACCCCAAATCAGCAGGGTTGGTAAACCCACCACCCCCTCTAACAGCGGCCCGAGGCTGGGATTGTGCATATACGGCTGCCAGGCTAGGCGAGCGGTTTCCGCGCGAGCATCTTCCCAGGCTTCGAACTGTTCGGGTGTCTGTTCACCGCCATACAGCTTAGCGAACTCAGGGGTGCTCTGTGCATCGTGTATAGTTGCATCAAGATACGCTCGGGCGGTGACGGTAAACAAGTCCATGATTTCACCTTGCGGCGGTTTGATGCCAGTCGGCGCCACCAGTACCATGCGGCGGAACTGGGCAGCATCGCAGGCCGCCATTTCGGCCGCGAGCCAGCCGCCCATAGAGAAGCCAATCACATCGACCGGTCTGAGGTTACGCTCGCGCAGTGCGCGCGTGTAGAAGCCGCCGAGATCGCGAATGCCTCTCACCCACTCGACCCGCGGCGACTTGCCGAAACCGGGATGCAGGGGAAGAATCACCGTATGATTACGCGCGAGTTCGGCATGCCAGCGCAACCAGCCGGGATGTCCGAGTTCCTCATGTAGCACGAGCACTGGTTGGCCCGTGCCGCTCTGCAGCAGGGTGAGATCGGTGCCGGCAACCCGTACCGTCTCCTCCCGCCATTCTTGCGGGTTTGTTGCCATGGGTGTGTCTCTCCTCCTTTATCAGGGTAGTATAGCGAGTGAATGATTATTCATCTGGACTCGCACAGTCTCTTGAGGAGGCGATACGAGATTCGCTCTCCCTTGTCAAGAGAATGACGGCTAGG
>JACQEL010000224.1 GCA_016200595.1 Deltaproteobacteria bacterium | reverse complement strand
GTTTCATGTCCTGGCGTCGCCGCATGACGTCTGCCACGATAGCCTCGTGCTGCTCGACCTCTTCTCGTAAGCCCCGCATCTCCCGACGCCGTTCCAGCAAGGCTTCCTCGGCAAATCCTTCGCTGCCTCCGCTCACGATTCCTTGGGCAGTAATGACCTCCCCTTCTGGGGTCACAAAGGTCCGGTGCACGCCGTTCTGACGCCAGAGCTGCAAACCGGCTCGTAAGTCAGGTACGAGCACCGCATCGCCCAACAAAGTCTCAGCTACTTCACGGTAACGCTGATCGACCGTCAGGAAGCTGAGCAAAGGCCCAGACCCTTCTCCCACTGTCGGGCACTCATACTCCTTGCTGTTCTCAGAGGAGATGCCATTAATTTTTCGCGGAACAAGAGGAATGAAGCTGCCACGGCCAGCCTGGGCGTTGCGTAGGTATTCAACCGCGCTGAGCCCATCCTCGACACCGGAAACGACCACGTATTCGAGCTTATCGCGCAGTACCGCAGCCACCGCGCGTTCATATTTTTGCGGAACCTCGACCATCTGCGCCACCGCTCCGTAGATTCCCGCCGGAGACTCAGTGCTGGTCATAATCGACTTCACTCCTTGCGGGTAGCGCTCGTACTCTTCTTCCATTTCTTCTAAAGTCGCCAGCCGCGCGCGCAATTCGGCTTGTTTCGCCCAGGCAGCCGTTAACTCGGCATTGAGTTGCTCGCTGGCACTCACGACTTCACGTAACCCACCCGTCTTTTCCGCACGTTGACGCTGGCCGGCGAGAAGGCGCTCCCGCAAGTGAGTGGCACGGGTCTGTGTCGCAGCTAAAGTGTGCTCAGTTTCCTGGCGCAAACTGGAGAGCCGCTCAGCTTCGCGCGACAGCCCGTGCAGGCGTTGTTCGACTTCGGCCAGTCGCCGCCGTGCATAGGACAGGGCATTCTGCACCTGGGCCTCTTGGGTGAGCAGATCAACTATTTCGGTCTTGATTTCCTCGGCACTAGCTTCGCACTGTGCCAGAGTCTGCTGGAATGCAGTTGTTTCCTGCTCAGAGGTACGCAATAGCATCTCATCTTGCAGGAGGAGTTGCTGAATCTCAGCCTGAAGAGCAGACAGATGAGTGATTTCACTCTCGACCTGGGCTCGTTTTTCCGCCAGGGCAGTAATTTCACCCTCAGCAGCAGACGCGCGGGTTTTCGCTTGCTGCTCCTGTTGCAGAAAAAATTCTTTCTTCTGTTCGCCTTGGCGCAGGGTGCTCTCCAAGGCATGCCGCCGTTCGGTCATAACCTGTAAGGCCAGTTCTTCCTCGCTCAAAGCGGCAGAGGCCTCAGCGCGCTCGGCGAGTATTTGTTTTTCCTCTTGCGACAGCCGCTCCTCGTGGTGCAGCAGTTCGTTCCGCTGTAGATCAAGCTGGGCTAATTCCGCCGACAGGGACTGGTAAGCCCGGCAGAGCAAAGTCAGGTCTACAGTTTGTAACTCCTCTTGTAAGGCGCGATACTGTTCAGCTTTCTTGGCCTGGCGGCGCAGCGACCCGAGTTGTCGCTCCATCTCACGCAGAAGATCAACCACTCTTGAGAGATTATCGCGCGTGCGCTCCATCTTGCGTTCGGCGGCCAAGCGCCGGCTGCGGTACAAGCTCACCCCAGCCGCTTCATCGACCAGGATGCGAATCTCTTCAGGCTTGGCGTTGATGAGGTGATCAACCCGACCTTGCTCAATGATCGAGTAGGCCTTGGTACCAGCACCGGTCCCCAGAAAGAATTCGACAATATCACGCAGACGACAGGGGATCTTATTCAGTAAATATTCGGACTCACCGGAACGGAAGTACCGACGCGAGATCATCATTTCGGTCCAGTTGCCTAGCGCTCCACCATTGCCATTGAAGGAAGAGTCTGAGGCAGTGTTTTCCAACAACAGGCCGACTTCCGCCATCCCGAGTGGGGCGCTCCCTTCATTGCCGGCAAACACGACATCACCCATCTCCTGACCGCGCAGATGTTTGGGGCTTTGCTCGCCCAAAACCCAACGCAGAGCATCAACGACATTGGACTTGCCGCAGCCGTTAGGACCTACGATCGCGGTGATACCTGCCGGAAACGTGAGAGTCGTCTTGTTCTTGAAGGACTTGAACCCGAGCAGTTCAAGCTGCTTAATGCGCATGTGCCCCACAACGCCTCCAATCCTCCACCACCCCTTTTCCCGACTGAGAAATGCTCAAGGGAAAGGACCAAAAATTTCTGCGACTACTATATCTTGTGGAATAAAGAAAATCTACCAAGTACGATAAAGTGGCGCCTACAACAGAGGAGAAGCTGGATGAAGCCCCTCAACGGAGTTTATCCTGAGCTTATCGAAGGGCTCCGGACAGGCTCCGCGGAATCTAGGACGCTTCGGCAGGGAATCCCGGATTGCATCCGGGCTACACTGGGCAATGGCATTAAGTTAAGGATCGAACCCGTGCTTCGACTTCGCCGCTACCGCGGCGTAGCCTGTCCTGAGCTTGTCGAAGGGCTCAGCACGAACGGCAAATGTTCCATGATTTCCCCCCCCCGTTCGCCCTGAGCGTAGCGGAGCGAAGTCGAAGGGCCGCGTCCCGCCAGAGACCATGCTAACTTAATGCCATTGGGCTACACTGACAGATGTCCGGCAAAATTAATGTGACGGACTACTAGCGCTCCAACAGCTCGGTGTTCCAATATGCGGCATCAACCGGATTCAGGTAGGGCAGCCACTCCTGGTAGCGCTTGAAACTAAACGTCTCTAGCATAAACGGCGTCCATTCTGGCCGGAACGGTTTATGAATCAGATGCATACCGGCCTCTTCTGGCAGCCGTCCGCCTTTAATGCGGTTACAGGAAAAGCACGAGCAGACGACGTTCTCCCAGGTGGAGAGCCCGTTGCGTGAACGTGGGATGACGTGGTCAAGGTTGAGTTCAGAGCGCGCGAATTTGCCACCGCAATACTGGCAAGTGTTCTTATCGCGGGCAAATACATTGAAGCGGCTGAAGCGGACGTGCCGCTTGGGCACCCGATCATAAGCAACCAACAAAATGACCCGTGGCACTCGGATCACCTGGCCAGTCAGACCGATAGTATCGTCATGCAACGAAGCCGAGAGCGCGCTCCAGCTTTCATAATCGAAGGTGCGGTACTGCTGATCGACGACCTTAGCAAGGCCCTGATACAGGAGGGAAAAGGCCCGGCGCACCGAGGTAATGTGGACCGGGAAATAGGACCGATTGAGTACGAGCACCTTGGTATTTAACACGCTCATCTCTCTCAAATCCTTACCAGAGCAGGATTTTCCGGCCACAGTAGCGGCCCCTCAGTGGCATGTCAAGGTTCGTGAGCAACAGGGGTGCATAACAAGTTCGTGGTAATTCAATCAGAGTTGCCTGCCAACCCGCCGTTCACCCTTCGACGGGCTCAGGGCGAACGGGGCTGGGGAGTAAAGGCGTTGGTAACTTTCCGTTCGTGCTGAGCTTGTCGAAGCACGCAGACAGGGAGTCACCAGCCTGCCAATATTTTGATCTGCACCCGCGCAACAGACGCAACAGACGCAATAGACTCAACAGACTCAACAGACCCAAGGGACGCAAAGTTGATTGCTTCCCTTGTACTTTCCCCGAAGTTTCCGCTATAGTCGCTTCCAGTTAGTGAGAAGGGCAAAAATAGGGGTGCCAAACCTCCGACAAGCTTACGCCACAATCTTGCCATTAGTTGAGCAGCCTGCTCGCTATACTGGAGGCGAGCGCGGTACGATAGTAAAGGATTCTGGGCAAGTGCGGTTGCGTTTTGCCCTTGCCTTTCCTGAAGTCTACGAAATTGCTCAGTCCCACTTGGGTTTGCAAATCCTCTATGACCTACTGAACGGTCGTCCGGACATTCAGGCGGAGCGAGCCTACGCCCCATGGGGCGATATGGAGGCTCTTCTCCGCCAGCGCGGATTGCCATTAGCCTCGCTCGATACCTGTTCGCCCCTGGTTGAGTTCGACATCATCGGTTTTAGCCTGCAGTACGAGCTGACGTACACCAATATTCTGATGATGCTCGACCTGGGAGGGATTCCGCTGCTGGCTCGCGAGCGCACAGCCGAGCATCCCCTGGTGATCGCAGGCGGGCCTTGTGCTTTTCATCCAGAACCGCTTGCCGACTTCATTGACGCCTTTCTTTTGGGCGATGGCGAAGAAGCGATTTTTGACATCTGTGACGCCCATCTCGCCTGGGACAAGAAAGATCGGCTGGATCTCTTGCGGGCGCTGAGTCGTATTCCTGGCGTCTATGTACCCGCTTTCTTTTCCTTAGAGCATACAGAGGACGGAACTCTATGTGAGATTCGTTCCCTCGATCCAGCTCAGGCGGTTGTGCATAAGCGAGTGGTAAGCGACTTGAACTCTATTCCACCACTGAAGAGTCAAGTTGTTCCCAACGTCAATATCGTCCACGATCGTATAGCCGTCGAAGTCATGCGCGGTTGTGTCCGCGGCTGTCGTTTCTGCCAGGCCGGGTACATCTATCGCCCGCTACGAGAGCGTGACCCGCGCGCGCTGCAACAGCAGATTGAAAAATTGGTTGAGCAGAGCGGTTATGAAGAGGTCTCGCTCCTGAGCCTCAGCACTGGCGATTATAGCTGTGTGAATCCTCTCTTACGCGAGGTCATGAACCGTTTCGCTGGGCTCAAAGTCTCGGTCTCGTTGCCTTCTACCCGCGTGGATGCTTTGTCTCCCCACATTCTGGAAGAGATTCGCCGCGTCCGCAAAACCGGCTTTACCCTGGCGCCAGAAGCGGGCTCACAACGACTACGCGATGTGATCCAAAAGGAATACAAAGAGGAAGAGTTGGTCGAGGCAGCAAATATGCTCTTCGGGCTGGGCTGGAAGAGCGTCAAGCTGTATTTCATGCTGGGACTGCCGAGTGAGACCGAGGAAGATCTGTTAGGAATCGTCGATCTCAGCCGTAAGGTGTCGGCGGCTGGGAAGCACCGCCGTCAAGTCACCGCTAGTGTCTCGACTTTCGTGCCGAAACCACACACCCCGTTTCAGTGGGCCGCCCAGCTTAGCTTGGAAGAGACCGAAGCGCGCCAGGAACTGCTGCGCAAGACCCTGCGCCGTTATGGCATCCAGTTCAAATGGCATGATGCCCGACTCTCGTTTCTTGAAGGGGTGTTCGCTCGTGGGGACCGTCGCCTGGCTGCGCCTCTGCTCACGGCTTACCGTCTCGGCTGTCGTTTTGACGGTTGGACCGAGCAATTCCGCCTTGACCTGTGGCAACAGGCTTTTGCCGCGCACGGCATCGACCCCGACTTTTACCTGCGCCGCCGCCTCCTTGATGAACCCTTGCCCTGGGATCATCTCGACAGCGGCGTAACCAAGAAGTGGTTACAACGTGACCTGGCCAAGGCTTTTGCCGCCACCCTGACTCCCGATTGCAGTGTCGAACGCTGCTCCTACTGCGGCGCCTGTGACTTCAAAACTGTTCGCAACGTCACCTATCATTTGAATGGCGCTAAAGGCGCCGACCATCGCGGCCCTCAGGTTGATACCTGGGCCGCCACTCTCCTGCCCGAGCAGACCACCTGGGGCACCCGACAGTGGCAGATGATGCAGGGGAAAAGGAAAGTCCGAGGCCAAGAAAAGTCCGAGGTCCGAAGTCCAGAAGAGTCCGGGGTCCGGAGTCCGGAGTCCGGAGTCCGGAGTCCAGAAGAGTCCGAAGGCCGAAGTCCAGGAGAGTTCAAGGTTCAACGTTCAACGTTCGACGTCCAGAATCCGCAATCCGTAATCTGCAATCCGCAATCCAGTTCTGGCAATGCCGAGGACTGGCTGGCTGGTGACCCGAACACCATTGCCGCTAGCAGGGCCGAGAAGAGGCCGGCGGTAGCGCGGGTGCGTATCTCCTATAGCAAATTGGCAGAGGCGCGTTTTCTCGGAGCCAAAGAGACGGCGACGCTTTTCGCCCGGGCGACCCGGCGCGCGCGCTTGCCAGTCGCGTATAGTCAAGGATTTCATCCGTTGCCGCGGCTCAGTTTCGGTCCAGCTTTGCCGCTGGGGATCGAGAGCGAAGAAGAATTCTTGGACATCGAGTTGACTGAGGCACTGCCAGCCCCCGAAGTCGGACGGCGGTTGGACGCTGAGTTGCCAGGCGGATTTACTGTGTCCTGGGCGCAAACTATCGATCTGCGCGATCCTAGCATTGACGCCAGTATCCGCAGCTTTCACTACACCGCGAGCCTGGAGTCTCTGCCAGTAGACAAGCAAGAGAGCGCCTTCCTGGCGGCGAAGTTGAACGAGTTCCATGCGTCTCCGACCTTTCCCCTGCGCAAGCACACTCGCGGTGGAGAAAAAATCGTAGACGCCAAACAGTTTGTCTCGCAGGTCGCGCTCACAACACGGTTCACGCTCCACCTGGAAACGCAGCTGACGAGCGCCGGAACGATTAAATCCCATGAATTTGTGGGAACGCTCTTCGGATTATCTCCGGAGGAAATCAAAGTCTTACGTTTAAGGAAAATTCAGACCTGCTTTCACTCTCTCCCCCACGCTAGCGCGGGGCCACAGAGTGAAGAGGCCACAGACACGCCGCTATGACTGCGGCCCAGTAATTGTACGTGCGTCAACGAATCATCATTAATTCAACCTCCCAAGAAGCCAGGGTGGCGTTGTTGGAAAACGACAGCCTGGTAGAAATCCACATCGAACGCGCCCAGCAGCGCAGCATCGCCGGCAATATCTACAAAGGGAAAGTCGTGCGGGTGTTGCCAGGTATGCAGGCGGCTTTTGTCGAGATCGGCCTGGAGAAAGCTGGGTTTATCCACGTCTCCGATCTGTTTGGCGGTCCCTTACCCTCGGGCCTTTTTGAAGACGAGGACCATGATCTCTCCCCAGTTGAGGACGAGTCGGAGGAGAACCACCTCGGAGAAGACTCGCCCGCTCTCAGCGAGACGCCCACGCCACCGAGCGGCCGTGGGCGCCGTGAGCGCTTTCCCCCTCATATCCCGCTAGAGGAACGGATCAAAAAGAACCAAGAAATTCTGGTGCAAGTGACCAAAGAGCCGATCGGCACCAAGGGCTCACGCTTGACCTCGCACATTTCTCTGCCTGGTCGTCACTTGGTGTACACACCTACCGTCAATCATATTGGCGTCTCGCGCCGCATCGCCGACGGTAAGGAGCGCAAACGACTCCGTGATATTGTGCAAGAACTCCGCCCACCCGAGGGCGGCTTTATCGTGCGCACAGCCTGTGAAGGGCTGCCGAAAAAAGAGATGCAGGACGATATGAAGTTCCTGCTCAAACTGTGGAGCGGCATCGCCAACAAAAGCGAGTCGGTCAGCGCCCCGGCTCTCTTGCACGACGACATGGACGTGATTTTGCGTATTATCCGCGACTTGTTTACCACCGATGTGCAGGAAGTGATCATCGATACCGCGCCAGATTACGAACGGGTCAAAGAATTTGTCGCGACGTTCCTCCCGCGGCTGGCCAATCGCATTAAACTGCACGACCGGCCGGAGCCGATTTTCGATTACTACAATATTGAGGCGCAGATTACCAAAGCTCTCGACCGCCGCGTGTACCTGAAATCAGGTGGACACATTGTGATCGACCATACTGAGGCATTAACCGCTATTGATGTGAACACCGGCCGTTTTGTCGGCAAACGCGACCAGGAAGAGACCATGCTGCAGACCAACCTGGAAGCGGCCAAAGTGGTGGTCGAGCAACTGCGGCTGCGCAATATTGGCGGGCTGATCATCATCGATTTCATCGACATGGAACGGGCGGCGAATCGCAACAAGGTCACCGAAGCCTTGCGCGAGGCGCTGAAGAAAGACAAGACGCGCAGTAGCATGCGCAAAATCAGCGAATTAGGTCTCGTCCAGATGACCCGCAAACGCACACGCGAGAGCCTGCAGCGCCAACTGTGTGATCCCTGTTCGTATTGCGAAGGGAAAGGGCATGTCCGCTCTGTGCCAACCATTGCCGGTGACATCCTCCGGCAACTGCGCAAAGAGGCTTATCTTCACCCCAGTGTCCACCACATTACCGTGAAAGCTCACCCCGAGGTCATCACCTTCCTCTACGATGAAGAAGGAGAACGGCTCGACGAATTGGAACGACAGCTGCGTAAGCGGATTTTCCTGCGTGCCACCCCGGGATTTCATCACGAACAATACGAGGTCAGTACAGACATGTCTCTGCCGAATCCTGCCCAGCCACCAGTGACGAAAAGACCAGAGCCGGCTCCGCTCCCGCTTTGGCTGGGCAGTGCCACAGGCCACACGGCCCGGGGCTCACCCTCAGCGCCCGGGAGCCAAAGCGCCGTCCAGGCCGGCGCACTCCATATAAGTGTGCCTCCAACGCACAGTGCAGTAAATTTATTCCGGACAGTATTGGTCATGTCCGCCGTGCGACCGTACCACACGGGTAGCAAGCTGCCCGTGGCACCCTGAATCTTGGCGTTCGGAACAGTACCGAACTTGCCTGTCAAAATTCATTAGAGAGCGAAAAACAGTCAGTTACATTAAGCCGCTAACGGATTGCCGGTGAGCATACTGTGGGAGCACGCCCACTTTGCTGCTGTCGGCGCAACGCCTACCATCCGCTTCGCTTGTCTCTCAAGCAGCAAGCTCAAGGTTTTCTCAGTTCCAGGCTCTACTTGGGGTGACGAAAATTCGCTGAGGCTGAGCATGGCAAGAGATCCTGGTTCTGTTCCCTGCGCCCAGACCGTTGCTGCGCCTGCACGGCTCCCCTCGTGCCCAGGCTCTGCCAGGGTACGCGCTGAGTGGCAGGCTCTGCCTGTCAGCGGCCGCTCGTGCAGCGGCAGAGTCGCCCGATCATTGCGGTCCCAGGCAGAGCATGGGACCGAGCAGGCCCCAGGAACAAACGCCGTGCGAGGCGGCACGAGAAAAACTCTCCCCCTATCACTAATTTTCACCAACCCAGGCTGTGCTTGCCGTGGCCGGCGGGCCCTCTGGACCGGCACCCCGAGTGCCTCCAGATCTTGGTGTGCGCCTCATATAGCTGAGTGGATTGCACAGTAGCAGGGAGGTGCCTCCCTGGAGAGTGCTCAGGTTTGCAGCGAAGACATGGACGCGAGACAGCCGTCCACGGGTTAGTTGCCTACGAATTTTCGTCGGGAATTGCGTTACGAGGAATCATAAAGAGTGAATTCACCTGAGTCGGGTCGATTCTGAGTGTTGAAAAACTCTTGCAAAATTAGGAGATTACATTCTCATCCCCCCTCCTTTCTGTAACCGAATATTTTTTTCTAAAGAAAATACTCAACCTCCCGATAAGAAAATTTGTCCCACGGTCACGAACCTTGATGCCCCAAGTGTTGCCTGGACACTAGCCTCTGTCCAGTTCTCTCTGCTTGGATGCGCAGTGCCAGGTTTGACCGCCGTAGGGTGTGAACGACCGCACCAACGGCTCTGCGTGAGGATCAGGCTATGCATAAGAAGGCGCTAGCAATTCCTGCCCTCTCTCTGGTCATGCCCCTGCTTGGGCTGCTCCTCTGGCTTGAACTGCAATGCCCAACTGTGGCGAGCGCACTTGCTAGTGGCGACTATTTCCTCCGCCAGATCGGGAGCGACGTCTTGTCCACGACTAGCCCCACGGCTGCCACCGCGCAGTTCAAGGACTCCCCGGCGGTCACGCGCACGGCCTATCAGGCAATCGGCGAGTGGGCCGCCACGCCCGCAGATAGCTCCTTGCGGCTCTCGGCGACGACAGCCCTCCATGTCTGGCTGGGCCTCAAGAACAGTGACGATCAAGGCACGTACTTCGACCTGCGTGCCGAACTGCGCAAGAACGGCGTGGTGATTGCCTCTGGAGAGACGAAGAATATCCAGGGGGTGACACGTAATGCCAATCAGGCCAAGGAAGTCACCCTGACGTTTGGGAGCCCGGTGAACGCGCAATTCATGCCCGTTGATGTGCTTTCCGTCAGAATCCTGGCAAAGGTGGCCGACTCCGGTGGCCACAACAATGCTGTGGGTGTGCGGCTGTATTATGATGCTCCCACACGACTAGCGCGCTTCGGCACGACGTTTGCCCCGGTAAACACGGCCCCGGTGGCCAATGCTGGGGCAGATCAGACGGGTGTCGTGGGACAGACCCTACAACTGGACGGCAGTGGATCGAGTGACCTCAATGGCGACCCGTTGACCTACCAGTGGACCATGACAGCCAAGCCAAACGGGAGCGGCGCAGCCTTGCTCAATCCCACCACCGTGCAGCCGAGCTTAACCCTGGATAAGCCCGGCAACTACACGGGGCAATTGATTGTCAACAATGGCACGGCCAACAGCGCGCCGGACACGGTCGTTATTTCAACCGTAAACAGCGCACCGGTCGCCCATGCGGGACCGGACCAGACGGGCATCGTGGCACAGACCATCCAACTGAACGGGAGTGGCTCCAGTGATGTCGATGGCGACTTGTTGACCTACCAGTGGACCCTGACAGGACGGCCAGCCGGGAGTAGCGCGACCGTAACCAACTCCACAAGTGTCACCCCGACCGTCACTTTAGACAAGCCTGGGAATTACACCGGGCGACTAGTAGTCAACGATGGCACGGTCAACAGTGCGCCGGATACGGTCGTCATTTCGACGGTGAACAGTGCTCCCATCGCCCAGGCTGGGCCAGATCAGACACACTTTGGGGGAGACACTGCGCAACTGGATGGGAGTGGCTCCAGTGATGTGGACGGTGACCCGTTGACCTATCAGTGGGCGTTGACCACAGTCCCGCCCGGCAGCACAGTGGCGCTGTCCGACCCCACTGTGGTCGCACCCACCTTTGTACTGGACCGCCCTGGCACCTATGTGGCGCAACTCTTAGTGC
>JACQEL010000209.1 GCA_016200595.1 Deltaproteobacteria bacterium | reverse complement strand
GAGGCCAACGTTCGCTTTGTCTTTTTTTACAATACGACCTTGACCTTTGAGGAACTGCTCAGTTTCACCTGTCGTGAACTTGGACTCACAGTCAAGGACAAAGGAAGACTCGACCACCTCCAAGAGCTAAATACGTTTCTGGTCGAACGGTTTGCGACCGGCGGGAATGTCGTCCTCCTGATCGACGAAGCCCAAAATTTGCAGGAAGACGTCCTCGAAAATCTCCGCTTACTCTCAAACTTGGAGATGTCGGGAGAAAAGCTGCTGCAGATTGTCTTGGTTGGTCAGCCTGAACTCGAACTGAAACTGAACCAACCTACACTCCGCCAGTTGAAACAGCGTGTTACTTTGCAGTGTCACCTTGGACGTCTCAAGGACCGGGAAGTAGGGCCTTTCATTTACTACCGGTTACGTGCGGTAGGCTATGAACGTGAGGATCTCTTCACCCCGGAAGCTCTCCAGCAGATTACCCGCTATGCACGGGGAATCCCGCGGATTATCAACATTATTTGTGATAATGCCTTGCTCCTGACTTACGCCACCTCGCAGAAAACCGTCTCGGCAACGATTATCGATGAGGCCGCGCACGACCTGCACCTCACGGAAGAATTCCAGATTTCCCAGAACGCAGTCGTACCAAGCGAAACGAGAGGCAGAACTGAGAGCCAGGAAGAGTTCGGCCTGGGCAACTCTGAGCTGTCCCGTCCACGCCAGAGGCGCGTGGCCTGGGCTAGCCTCCTCGCCATACTCTTGCTGCTTGGTGGTGGAGCAGCTGCGTTCTCCCCAGGGCTGAGTAAAGATCGCCTGGCAAACCTCAGCTCGGCTGGGAAAGAGCTGATCACCAATTGGGGGAAGCGATTCGGGCTCGTGCCCATTTCTGGGGGGCAGGAACACCTTGCCCCTTCTGCACCTTCGCTCAAAATCGTAGACAACCCAGCCCGGCTTTCTGGGCAGGCCCTGCCGGCAACCGAGTCGAGCGCACCGCCCCAAGAACTAGGAACTTTCCCGGCCAAACGCCAACAATCGGCCCCCCCTCTCCCGCAAGACAGAATAGATGGACAGCCGGCGACCGAACCTCTTGACCTGACGCAGCCAATCGAGTTAAAACAGGGAACCGCAACGATGGGAGAAGGGGCAGCTCAGGTAGCCTCTCTTGCACTGACCGACTCCGCATCTAGCGCACGGAAGGGACGTTCGATCGTGATTCAGTATGGCTCTACAGTCTCTCGCATTGCCTCTGAGGTCTACGGAACGAACTTGTTTTTGGCTATTGACCTCTTGAAGGAGTTCAACTCCCACATCCAGAACTTCAACTGGGTGTTGGCAGGGGAGAAACTTTGGCTCCCGCCGCTCTCGCAAGAAACTCTGCTGCGTAAGCAAGAAGATGGTTCCTATCGCCTCATTCTGGCCTCATTCTATGGCTTACCGCAAGCGCAACGCCTAGCCCGCGCCGTGCGTCTCAAGAGTTACAGTGTCTCGATCACCCCGCGCAAGGTCGCTAACGATGTCTCACTGTACCGAGTTGAAATTGATGGACTGAAAAACCTTGCCGCAGCCAACACCACCTGGGAGGTCGCCCTGGCAAACCGCTGGCTCGCATTGGACACCAAAGAAGAGAAGCGCAAACGGCTCAGTTATTGAGTGCCGGCGCGTCTACAAGGATTATAGCTATGCCGCAAAACACTATTTCCGATGTTGCGATCAACGAGGCCGCAACTGAAATTATCCCGGCAGAAATATTGAACCCGACCTGGATGCCAGAAGACGTCCGGGGTAGAGAATCGCTGAAACAATTACTCTTTTTAGTCTTCAAATGGCGCTGGTTGATTCTTAGTCTGCCGGTGGTGTTCATGATTGCCACTGCCATGGTCATGTACGTCAAACCGCCCGTTCATACGGCCACCGCCAAGATTCTCTTCAAACAAGACCGTGTCGCTCTGCAGCTTGCCGACCTTACCGCGGCAAGTAGCAAGACCCCCTACTCTCAACAATTACTATCGTCGGAACTTGAGTTGTTTAGAAGTCGGGGAGTGTTACTCCCTGCAGCCAAGAAGCTCCTGACCCAGAAAGGATTGCCCATAGAAGAGATCGGAGCAGAGGCAATCGATAGTCAGGTAGAAACCTTAGAGGACCATCTGACTGTAGCCCAGGTACCTGACAGTAATCTCATCCAAGTGAATTACATTGCGCAATCTGCGGAAGTAGCCTTGCGCTCCCTCACCTCAATCATGGAGGAATATCAAGAACAGCACTCTATAGCCCACAGTGGTTCTACTGAACTGCAGAAATTCTACGAACAAGAAAGAGATCGCGCGGGTACTGCTCTCCATAATGCCGAAGAAGAGTTGAGGAAATGGCAGGAAGCCAATAACGTCGTTTCGTTCGATCAGCAGATCAGGGGCATACTCGAAATACAGACTGCGCTCGAAACCGAACTCCAGAGAACTGAAACGGATATAGCCAAGGGCACCGGAGAGCGAGATCCGGTAACTTCGCGGCTCAAAGGCGACGTGATTACCAGCGAAGTCGCGCTGCAAGATCTCCTCCAGCGCTACACCGATCAAGATCGGCGAGTACAAGAGAAGAAAGAAGAACTCGCTCTGCTCCAGGGGAAATTGGTGTCCGCCGAGCACGCTCAACAGTCCACTTTGTTCGCGGGGCGGGACGCCTTGCGTAAACAAATCCGTGAGATCGACGCAACTCTTGCTTCCCTGCGCGAAAAAAAGTTCGGCTTTGACCGCCTGTCGCGCTTGGTGAGCCTCAATCAGGACACCTTCCTCCTCTATGGGAAGAAGGTGGAGGAAGCCCGCATCGCTGCGGGGTTGGATGCTGAGCAACTCTCGAACATCGCCGTAATTGAACAACCCTACATCTCGTCCGATTCGGACTTGAAAAAACGACTTGCGATCGTCATTCTGGCATCCGTTGTGGGATTGATGTTAGGATTGGGTGTTGCTATTGGTCTCGCACTCTTCAATAGTTCTCTCCGTATGGAAGAGGACATTGAACATTACCTGAAACTCCCGGTGCTGGCTGTCATTCCGGATTTGCAAAGGAGTGTATCGTCATGAGTAAGACTTTTGAGGCTCTCAAGAAAGCCGAAGCTGAAAAGACAACAGACTGGCAGTCCCCTGCGCGGGCTGCAGTAATAGCGACAGAACAAGGAGCGCTAGATCTCCCGTTGGAGGTCGAGGCCTCGGCCTTGTTGGGGTATCAGAAGATTCGCACCTGGTTAACCAATCCAGCTTCCCAGGGCCAAGGAACTATACAAACGGTTATGGTGGTCGCTTGCCATTCAGGAACCGGGAACACGACGACGGCGGCCTTGTTGGCCTCAACCTTGGCGCAGGGGAAAAAATCCCAATCCCGGGTCTTAATCATCGATGGGAATTTCCGTACTCCGTCTCTGAACTTTGTTTTTAATGTGAGTAACAATGGCGGGTTTTCCGAAACCGTCTCGAACGGGATGCTCTTCGATGTCAATATCCAACCCACGAACCGCCCGAATCTCTTTGTCCTCACGAGCGGGCAAGTCTCGCTGGTCCCGGCGGAGGTCTTTGAAGGGGAATCGATCGACCACCTCCTTGCCCAGTTAAAGCAGAAATTCAACTTCATCATCTTCGATGCCGCCCCGGCCTTAGAGTTCCCCGACTCGTATGCCCTAGCTCCCAAGGTCGATGGTATTATCTTGGTGGTCGAATCCGAGAAGACCTTGGTGGTTGATGCCCAAAGGGCCAAGCGAGACCTGGAACGTGCGGGAGGTCGCATCTTAGGGGTAGTGTTAAACCGTCATAAGGATTACACGCCAGTCACCTTGAGAAAGTTTTTCAGTAGTCCCTACTAATTCTCGTTGCCCGTTCACTGCGCGCTCATGCCCGCAACTCAGTACGTTCAACCAAGATCGCGGAGCCTCTACCTAGTCCCATTGGGACTAGGTTTGGTATTCCTCGCCTTCCTTTTAGTCCCCTTGTTTACGCAGGTAAAAGGACTGCTGCTGCTCGGAGCCGCAGTTGTGGGTGGAATTGGCGCGGTCTGGATCATTTACAAACCCTTCTGGGGGGTTCTGACCATCATCACCGCGATGGTCCTTGATATTGATCCCATCGGTATTCCCGGTCTCGGTATTCCGTATCTTGTGAGCATGGTCTTGTTGCTTCCCTTGACTTTCACACTGCTGCGCGCTCGGGAGATTTGGGTCTGGCGTTTACCGCAAATCCGCATTCTTCTCTTTATCGGCGTGCTTTTTGCCATTTCGGTGGGCTGGAACTATTACCGTTTCACCTTGCCGTCGTCTCCTGATACCAACCGGATGCTGACCATCTTTTTCACCCGTCTGGCATTTCTGGTGTTCTTTCTCTATTTCATCAACACCCGAGAAAGAATCGAGTGGAGCGTCTGGCTCATCCTCGCTATCACGGTGTTCCTCTCCCTCCATGCCTTGGAAGACTTTATCACAAAGAGTGGACCGCACGGTCATTTTGGTGAGGATCGCGCCCATGCCGCCTTTAGCATGGCGCAGAATGCGAACCGTCTGGCCTACGTCTCGCTTTTCGCTACCTGTCTCTTGTGGTTCTATTATTCGCACAGAAAGGCTGCCTGGTGGGGGAAGCTTTTCATTTTCCCCCTTTTTCTTCTGCTGCCATTAACGACCTTCACCACTGGATCGCGGAGTGGTTTTTTACAGACACTGCTCCTCGGCACGTTCATTCTCAAAGAACAGCAGGGGTGGTCGCTGGTCCGGCGAGCCCGCACCTTTCTTTTGCTGGGCCTGGCTGGTCTTGTGGTTCTCATCGCCGTGCCGGCCCACGATATAACGCGCGCCACCAGTTTCGATCCGAACGAGGAAACTGCTGGCCAGGTATCCTTGCAAAATCGGATTGCCACAGATTTTTCTGCGATTAAGATCGCCCTCTCTTATCCTTTTCTGGGTGTCGGTCTAGGCAATTTCCCCGTTATCGCGGCTACTACCCCGGGCGTTGGTACGCGCAGCAAAACCAGTAACTCGTACACTTGGGCCATGACCTCAGGGGGAATGGGGGTGTTCACCCTCTATATGCTTTTCCATTTGCTCACCTATCGCGCGCTGAGACGACTAGAAAGTTCAGGTCCGCCAGAGTTGGTATGGCTGAGTAAGGGACTGAAAGTCAATCTCTTTCTGTTTTTGCTGTTCTCTTTCTTTGCGGATTTTTGGCTGAGCGATTTTTTCTATTTTCTGGCGGTCTTGCCGATCGCCATGACCCTGTATTGGCAGCGCCAGTCCCACCACTCGCGCCAGTTTCAGGCGGCATTCGCCAGAAGGCAGACCGCCCGCCGCGCCGCGATACGTCAGCGCCAACCCGCGCCGCAGATCTTTTCTCCCTCCCCCAGTACCAGCGCTTAGTCCCTTTTGACTGACCGAGCGAGCATGCAGCGGATGAACCAGCAGTTGAGGGTGGTCATGTTACTGCGGCAATTTTACCCCCGTACGGGCGGGTACCAAAACCAGGCCCTGCGCTTGGCTCGCGAACTCCAGAAAAGGGACATTGTGGTCTCCGTCCTCACTCAACAGCATGGCACCCTTGCTCCCTATGAGGTACACCAGCAGATTCCCATCCATAGAGTCCCCACCTTTCGTGCTGGCCATCTCGCTTCGGTCTCTTACCTGTTCACATCTTTCCTCTGGATGGTACGCAATCGCCGGCAGTTCCAGATTATCCACGCGAATCGCTCCTCCTCGGGACTGATCGCTGGACTGATCGGCTGTCTGTTACGCAAGAAGGTGCTCTATAAGCTCACACGGGGTGATGAAGTCGAGGCCAAGGGCTTTCGCACCACGTGGCTGGGCAGCCTGAAAGTACACTGCTTGAAGCGCACGGTGGATAAATTTGTCGCGATCACCGAAGAAATCAAAGAGGCGTTGCAACAGATCGGCATCCCGGCCGAGAAAGTCGTCAAGATCTCCAACGGTATGCCGCTCGAAGACCTGTCGCAGGCTTATGATAAGGAACAGGTGAAATTGCAGGTCGGCTGGGCGGCGGAGACGACGGTCATCACCTTCGTTGGCCGGCTCGTGCCAGCCAAGGGGGTAGACTGGCTGCTTGAGGTCTGGCAGCATGTCGTGCGAAAGCACGAGCGGGCACGCCTCTTGATCGTCGGAGATGGCAGCGAACGCGGCGCTCTAGAAGCCCAGGCTCAGGCTCTGGGGATTAGCAACACTCTCGCTTTTGTCGGTAGACAGCCAGATGTGTTCAAATTTCTGGCGGCCAGCGACATCTTCGTGTTACCCTCTCGGCAAGAAGGCACCTCCAACGCCCTCTTGGAAGCGATGTCCCAAAGCCTGCCCGTGATCGTGGCCGACGACGTGCTCGGAGGGAATCGTGGGGTCGTAAACCATCAGCAAGATGGGTACGTTATCAAGCTCGGGGAGAGCAAAACTTTTGTCGACACTCTCTGTAAACTTCTCGAGGATGTGGAGTTACGGACAGAGATGGGAAAAAGAGCTAGAAGGAAAATCGAAAAGAATTTTTCTATGACGAGTGTTGCCGATCGCTATTGCGCCCTCTATCACGAGTTACTCGGTAACACTGCTAAGTAGAGATGGCATCCCCTCGTCCCTCCATAGGCATCTTCCTTGCCAGGCCAGAGCGTACCTTTTACATGGCCCAGAAACTGCGCGAGCGCGGCTTCCCGGTCGTACATTACAATATTGAAGGCTATAATGGCGACCCGTACGTCAAAATCTCGCGAAAAGGAGTAGCGGCGTTAACGTATCTCTTGCGGCGGACGCACCATGACGTCTACTTCACCTCTATTGGGTTCGTCCCGGTCTTCGGTTTGTACCTCAATAGACTCCTGCGCCGAAAGCCATATGTGTACAATGCGACTGGGGTCAAGTGGGCGTTTTTTGGCGATCGGTCACGGGGTAAGCCCTTTGCGCGCTTCTATGAGCGTCGTTTGTATCCCTTTCTCATGGACCGTACCTTCGGCGGGGCGAGTCGGATCGTTTGCAATAGCCACTTCCTCGAATCCACCCTCAGCGAACGCTACCCACAGTCCCGCAATCGTTTCCTCACGATCTATAACGGGATTGAGTTTGAGCGGTATTCTTCCGGGCGACGGCAAATTATCCCGGGCACCACGGCGGACGATATCCTCCTCCTCTGTGTAACGGCCTTGAACTTCGAAAATAAGTCCAGAGGCCTTGGGCTCGTCATCGATGCCTTTGGCTTAGTGCAGGAAAAGAGAAAGAGAGTAAAGCTGGTGATCGCCGCAAAAACTGCCAATCCGGTCTATCAACAGTGGGCCGAAGATTATTTGCGAGCGAAGCCCTGGCGGGATTCGGTCCGGCTTTTGTACAATCAGCAAAATATCCCGGATCTCTTGGCCAGTAGCGACATCTTTGTCTACGCTACTCCCCACAATTCCAACGACAGTCTCCCGCGAGCACTCTTAGAAGCGCAAGCGGCCGGCCTTCCGGTCGTGACCACCGACACCACTGGTTGTCCGGAGATTGTGCAGGATCAGGTGACGGGCTTTGTCGTCCCTTACGAGAGCAAGCCCATGGCAGAGCGCATTGTGCAGCTTGTGGATAGTCCACCCCTGCGGGGTGAGTGGGGAAAAGCCGCGCAACAGCGGATCGCACAGATCTTCAATTGGGATTGCATGGCAGACCAATATGCCCAAGTATTTCTCGAGGTTGCCCAACAGTCGGCTGGCAACGGCTAAGAGGAGCACATGAGAACAGATCAGGGACGGCGGCAATGCCAGCAGAAGGCTGATTTCCTCGCAGTAGGTCTGGCGACACAGAAGTTAGCCAGAAGGCAGAGAATCATCAATCAGGGAGGGCCATGGTGAAGAAGAGACCAAATGTTTTCCTCATCGTCATGGACTGCGTGCGGTTCGACTATCTCTCAGCCTATGGCTATCCGCGCCCAACGACTCCGCACCTTGAGCGCTTAGCCAATGAAGGGATACTCTTCGAGAATGCCTTTGCCGCTGCCCCCTGGACCCCACCGTCGCATGCCTCGCTTTTCACGGGAACGTATCCCTCGCGGCATGGAGTCGATGTCAATGAAAACCTCTTCTTAAGCCAGCAGAACCGTCCCTTGGCTGAGATTCTTTCCGACCATGGATACCGCACCTTTGGCGTTCTCCCCGATGTGCACTTGAGCAACGTCCGTGGATTTCATAAAGGCTTCCAAGAGTATAAGGAGTTGTGGCGCATCCCGCATTGGTACCCGGAGTACGACTGGTTGAACTGTTTAGCTTGGAACACGGTGTGCGGTCGCGATAGACGGACCCGTTACACCAACACCGTCATGAGACGGTGGCTGCAAGCGAATTATAGCGAGACTGAGCCTTTCTTTATCTTCGTCAACTATAAGGCGGCTCACAACGCGTATCATCATATCCCCTGGAGGTTTCGCCGGAAGTTTGAGACGAAAGTTCCGGGGATCGATATGAAAAAGGTCACGTACTATTCCGATAAAGGCGGGTATCCCTATATGGCCCGGCAACTAGAACTGACGGCAGAAGAATTTCGCCTCGTCCAGTCCTGGTATGCCGGTGCGGTTGCGTACATTGATTCCCGCATCGGCGAGATGATCCAGTACCTAAAAGACCTCGGCGCCTACGAGAATACGCTCATTGTCATCACCGCAGATCACGGAGAAAATCTCGGAGAACATCATTTAGCCTATCACCTGTTCTGTCTCTACGATACCCTTCTGCATGTTCCCCTCCTGATGTCGTGTCCCGCCGTGCTGCCGCGCGGGCGGCGCGTCCCGGGCTTAGTTTCCCTCACCGATGTCGTGCCAACTCTCCTTGAAGTATTGGAACTCGAGGAGAGCCTTGACACGCAAGGGACGAGCTTAGTGCCATTTACTGGACGTCCGTATCACGAGCATATCTTCGCCGAGTTTGGTCGCCCACACTACATGCTCAAGCGGCTCCCCGAGCGATTTCCCGGCCATGACTTTTCTGCCTTCGATAAAGGTCTGCAATGCATTCGCAGCAAAACGCATAAACTCATTGTCGGTTCGGACGGCTCGGAGGAACTCTATGATCTGCAGGCCGATCCCGGAGAGACCCTCAATCGCAGCCAGGAACTACCGGAGGTTGCAGCTCACTTGCGTTCTGAACTTTCCAGCTGGCACGCCTCGATAGGCCCGACGTTCGTCGGCCAGCGCGTGGAGGAGGATGAATCACTGGTAAAGGCTCTCAGAGCGCTCGGATATTTTTAGTGTTGAGTCAAAGCGCAGCCAACACTGCCTAGCGACCCAAGCCGCTTGATTTGATCGGCAGCCCAAAAAGTTGAACCGAACAGAAAGGCTTTCTCTTCTCTGAGCTTAGCTATTCATGGCAACTCATCCTGCAAGTTTGGTCCTGGTCGCCTACACTCACTTCGGAGCAAAGGGGCTCAGAGGAGTGGGGATGTACCATCTAGTGCGAGAAGTCTGGCAGAGAGGGCAGCTGCGGCAGGTGGTAGCGGTATCAAAAAGTCGCTGCCAATACGAGTTCGACATGCACCTGATCGATACCCTTCCAGGCGAAAGACTGCTGGTCTCTGGTCTGGGCGCCATCAAGAGCGGCATCTGGCGGGGGTTCCCTTCTCGCTGGTTAGGCGAAGGGCTCTTTGACCGCTATGCCGCCTCAAAGCTGGTCTCGCAAGGGAGGGTGTTGCTCACCACCCCACGGCTGCCCCACACCACCCGCGTAGCCAAAGCTCTCGGCTACAAGGTTTTGCTCTATGGCGGCGCTCCGAATCCCAACTATCTCATGGAACAAATCCAGCTTGAGCATGACACCTTTGGCTTGAAAGAGGCCAAAAACTACCGCAGTCGCGCCTGGGATATGGCGCGATTTGCCGCCCATGTTGCACAGGCCGATTACCTGCTCACCCCCTCGGAGTTTGCCAAAGAAACCTACGTGCAGCAAGGATTTCCCCGGGAGAGGCTTTTTGTCGCTCCGCTCGGAGTCGACGTGCGCAGATTTCGTGCTACTCCTGCGCCGACGGCAGGCCCGTTCATCTGCCTCTTTGTGGCCCATGTGGCTGGTAGCACGGGTATGGTGAAAGGCTTACCGTATCTCTTGCAGGCGTGGTCAGAGCTAAACCTGCAGAATGCCCAATTACTCGTGTGTGGGAAAATGGGGCAGGAAGCACAACAATTGATTCAACGCTACGCAGGAAAGTTGCCCAACGTCGAGTTCACTGGCCCGGTCAGCAATGTCGTCGAGTACTATCAGAAAGCCTCGGTCTTTGTCTTGCCTACGCTGGCTGAAGGATTGGCAAAAGTGGTTCTGGAAGCGATGGCGTGCGGCCGCCCAGTGATTACCACCCCCGTCCTCAAGCCCGTAGTCCGAGAAGGCAGTGATGGCTTCTACGTCCCTCCCCGTGATGTGACCGCCCTCAAAGACCGGATCCGCTATTTTTACCAGCAGCGTGAAGAAGTGAGCCGGATGGGAGCGAACGCGAGCGAACAAGCACACCGATTCACCTGGGAGGAGTTTAGTAGGCGCATTGCTGATATTGCAGAAAAGGTCGCTGCGGCTTGAAGGACAGGAACAGAAACCGGTGAAAA
Organism: Deltaproteobacteria bacterium; assembly: GCA_016200595.1. Lineage (GTDB taxonomy): Bacteria > Desulfobacterota > Binatia > Bin18 > Bin18 > JACQEL01. The sequence goes on along the minus strand of JACQEL010000209.1, from coordinate 8,083 downwards.
CCTCGCGAGAAAAGATTGTTAGAGCAACTGTCCTCATTGCCATATTGGAACTGCTGACCGCCGGAGCTGGGCTGCTCAAGCAGATGTTCATCGCCGCCCAGTTCGGCACCTCGGAGACCACAGATGCGTATGTGGCGGCGATGACCGTGATCGCGCTCATTCAACTCTGGTTCTCTCTCCCCATCCGGCAGGTCATCCTCCCCATGTTCCGCTATGATCTGGCGCAGCAGGGAGAACGGGAGGCCTGGGCCAACATCAGCATTCTGGTGAATAACCTGACGTTGGCCCTCCTGCTCGTCGCTGCTGCCGGCTGGTACTTTGCTCCGACCCTGGTGAGTCTCATGACTCCCGGCTTTGAGCAAAGCACGAACGAGCTGGCGGTTGAGCTGATACGGATCATGCTGATCAGTATCATCCTTATATCAGTGAGTGAGGTTTTTGAGCAGATCCTCTTTTCTTATGAGCGCTTTCTCTTGCCTGGCAGCACGGATTTAGTCAACAATTCTACGACGGTGCTCACGTTACTCGTCCTCGGCAGTGCCTACGGCATCTACGGGTTGGCGATTGCGGTCATAGTCGGTGCTGCCTGTGAATTCTTCAGCCAGCTTCCTATCCTGTGGGAAAAGCGCAAGCTGTATCGCTGGAAAGTAGACTGGCGCCATCCCGGGATGCGCGAGGTAGGCAGACTGAGCTTCCCGCTCCTCTTTGCGAACAGTAGTACGGAGATCGCTCGGATTACCGACCGGATTTTTGCCTCGCTCTTGCCCGCCGGCAGCCTCTCGGCCTTGTCCTTCGGTAGTCGGATCACCGGCATTTTCTCGGATCTCCTCATCGATCCGCTGCAGAAGTCAACTTTTCCTCATTTTACCAAGTTGAGCGCCGAAGGGAATTTTTCCGCACTCTCTCGCCAACTTTCTCTCTATTTTCGCATGATGCTCTTTTTCACTCTGCCCACCGCGATTGGCATGATGGTGACCGCAGAACCGATTGTCAGGGTCCTTTATCAACGGGGAGCCTTTGACGAGACTTCGGTGCGCTTGACCAGTCAATCCCTCGCGTGTTACGCGCTGGGATTTCCAGCGGCTGCTCTCGGGAGAGTCTTAACGCGCACTTTCATCAGCTTAAAAGATACCTGGACTCCGACAAAGACGAGCCTCCTCCGTGTCGGCCTCAAAATCTTCCTCTCCTGGGTCTTGATTCATCCTTTCGCCCATATGGGCTTGGCCCTCGCAGAGTCACTGTCGCAAATCGTCAGGACTGCGTTCTTGTTTTTTCTCTTACCAGACCAGGTCAAAGGACAAGAGAGCTGGAACACGATAAAATCTCTGGGGAAGATCTTGGTTACCGGCCTGCTGATGGGAGTTGCAGTATACTTCGTCAAGGAGAGAATCACTGGCCTCCTCAGCGTCTACATGGAGTTGGCGGCCTTGGTGCTGTGTGGTGTAGTCATTTACGCCGTGCTTGCTTTCGTACGGAAGGGGGAAGAGATGCAACCACTCATCAAAGCCCTCGCAAGCTTAAAGGTGAAATATTTTCCACAGAAATCATAGTCAAATGAACGGAAGGAATACGTTTCACAACTGCACGTTCTCCCTTCGCTGTTGCGAAGATTTCTACTGTCTCCAAGTCAGGAACGGATACTCAGAGTGAAAAGGAGTTCTTCGTCCCATGCTTACAGGAATTATCAAAGGGCTCTTTGCTCGGTTCGGCTATGAAGTCAGAAAGATCCCACAAAATCGAGAGGAAAGACCGGGGTTTATGCTCTATAAATATTTGAAAGCTGATGGGTCCTTTGATTACGAAAAATACCGCCAGACCCAAATAGAAGGCAATAAAAGAAAAATCCAAAAGGTTTGGGCACTTGAAGAGCACATTGTCTTCCTTTCGAATTATATCAAGACTGTTATAGGAATGCCCCAATTTGGCATCTGCCACGGAACACGAAGAGGAAAGGAACAAGAATGGTTTAGAAAGTATCTCGGTTGCGAAGTCATTGGTACGGAGATATCTAATATAGCTGAACAATTTCCATACACAATTCAGTGGGATTTCCATGAAACCAGACCTGAATGGATAGATGCAACCGATTTTGTATACAGTAATTCATTCGACCACAGTTATGACCCAGAAAAGTGCCTTAATGCCTGGATGAGCTGCCTCAAAAAAGGAGGGATTTGTATTCTTGAGCATACTTCTCACGGTCATAGAGCTTCAGAAATAAATCCATTTTATACCCACATCGTTCAAATGCCATACCTCATCGCAACTTGGGGAAAAGGTAGCTATGGCGTCCGTGAACTCATGGAGACTCCGAAAAAGCATGAGAGACTGGAATTTGCGTATTTTATCGTCATTCAGAAGTTTTAGAAGTATTGCGGCGAGATGCCTAACCCTTACGCTCGGTACCGCTCGTGCAAGCCGTATATCTGTCTGCGATTCACGATGAGGTAAAAGAAATAAGCAGCGACGTGCGCATCTCCCTAGCTCAAATCAAGAAAGCGGACTAGGGAGAGAGAGCCCCCTCCTTCCCCCCAATTTTTACATATTTCCCCAGATGCCATGAGCGAAGACGCCCCTTATGGTTTTTGACAAGGTCACTTCAAGTGTCGTGGGGTTAGTGCATATGATTCACCTTTGTCAGTAAGCCGCGAGACCAGGGCAATGTTTGCCCATCGACAGAGAAGCCGAAGGGACTTGAGCGATTTCCTTATTCGTCGGAAAATCTATTCTCCCTGTGGAGACAACATCTATGCAAAAGCCAGATTTTTTTATCGTCGGAGCACCGAAGTGTGGCACGACGGCAATGAATGACTATCTCCGGCAACATCCGGAGATTTTCCTGCCAGCCAAGAAGGAAATTCACTTTTTCGGCTCCGAACTTGTCTTCCAAAAATCCCGGGTGACGGAAGAGGAGTATTTTTCACATTATCGCGCCGTGAGAGAGGAAAAACGGATCGGCGAAGCAGCGGTATGGTACCTGTACTCCAAACGAGCGGCGGCGGAGATCAAAGAGTTCAATCCCGAGGCCAGGAGCATCATCATGTTGCGTAACCCGGTGGACATGATGTATTCGATGCATGGCCAACGGCTGTATAACGACAATGAAGATATCCGCGACTTTGAAGAGGCGTTAGCTGCGGAAGCAGAGCGCCAACAGGGGCGGCGGCTGTATAAAAACGCCGCCAACCTTATGGGCTTTTTTTACCGCGACATCGCGAGCTATACGCCGCAAGTCCAGCGGTACTTTGCGGTCTTTGGCCGCGACAAGGTCCATGTCATTATCTTTGATGACTTCAAGAGTGATACTGCGCAGGCGTACCGAGCAACTTGTGAATTTCTTGGAGTGGACCCGCATTTCCGCCCGGAGTTTGCTGTCATCAACCCCAGCAAGACAGTGCACAACAAAACCCTGCGAAGCTTCCTACGTTACCCTCCACCGCCGGCAAGTTGGCTCCTCAAGCTTCTGCAACGGAGCCCCGTTCGCTTAGGAATCAGGAAGAGACTCAGGAGCCTCAACACTAAATATGAATCCCGACCACCGATGAACCCAGAATTAAAACGACGCCTTCAAGTAGAGTTCTTACCAGAGGTCCAGCAACTCGGTGAATTGCTTGGACGAGACCTGACCCACTGGTGTCGAAAGGAAGTTGACAAAGCTGCGTAGAAATTCCCCCTTTGGGAAGACTTTGTTGCATGAAGATTCGAGCAAACAGCTTGTGCGCTTGTCTCACTTTCCTGGTAGTGTCGGTCAAGTGGTGGAAATTCCTCTAGCGTTTTCCGAGACAGGTCACCGTAGGTAATAGATTGTTCTGCCGCCTGCTTCTGGATGAGGGGCGAAGCAGAGGGCATCTCCTTCCAGCCAGCGCAGCGCCGCAGCACCACTTGGCCGCACTCGCTCACGCATGACTTGTTCAATGGTGTCGAACCCAACTCTTGGGGACTCTTCCGTCAGCAATTCCCCCTTGCTATCTCTGCGCATGGCGTCCTCCGCGAATGGGCCAGGCTCTTCAGGGTTCCCGCCATGACAGTTCTCCTTTCGATAGTTCTCAGCAAACCACCGAGGGAGAACTGTACGCCGGGAACGCTGTCCTGTGCACTTCAGTGGCGGTCAATGCCATCTCTTTGGATGAGGGCTTCTGCCGCTAACGCTTGTGGCGCACGGAAACGGCTGGTGATGTTGGCCAGATAGGCAACTTCAGCAACTTCTTGTGGATGGGTCTCGTGGTAACGCCTTTGCTGTTCGCGGAGCCGAGAAAGATGGGTTTCCATATTTTAGGTTGTAATTGGGACACCGAAATCCTCAGGCACCTCACGTCCTGGTTCATGGTAATCGAAGAGACGATCGAGCACGAGATCTCCCAACTCCTTTTTAAAATGCGATGATTCCCAGTACCACTGCATAGGCTTTCCCTTCTCGGCTGCCGATGGTACATCCTCGGTTGTAAGAGTATTGTACCCGCTGAAATCCCAGAGCGGGATCGGTTGTTCGCCGGGGTGCTGAGCCGCTTCAGCGGCTAGAACATTGACCATATCTCGCTTCCATTGTTCAAAGAGCGGATACAGCCCCAAGACCCGTATCGCCTCCAAGTCGCGCGCATGAGAAGGGGTAATGAATAAATATAGATTTATTCCCTCCGTGCGACACTGTTTCACAATCGAGCGCAAGATCTCCACTCGGTCAAACCCGTAGGAGAACCCGCCATACGAGTCCTGATTATTTACCAGATCGTGGCGGGTTAAAACCCTAATGAATAACTCACGGTGGTTGAGGTGGTCATTATCACGAGATAACATACGGTCTCTCATGCCCAGAGGAGCGTTTGAAAGGAAGCCAAGTAGTGAAGGTTGCTCAGCCAAGAGTTTCTCCCAGCAAACAAGGAGTCCATAAAATCTCCTGTTACGGTCTGTTTGCTGGAAAACATCGAAAAATCCATACCCAAGAGGACAGTCTTAAGGCGATGGGTTTTCCGAGCGAATATGAACACCTGATAGATTTCGTAGAGATTAGCACCAGGTAGAGCAGCATTATATGCTTGCAGACTTCTAAAGACGGGGTGGGTCGGGTTTATTCCATGGTTAACCCGTGAAGTGCCCAGAATGATAGTGTCGTAATTTCCCCGTTCGAGGGCGAAAGCCTTCACCGCGCGCCCTCCGTTTTCCATCGCTTCTGTCTTTTCATGATTAAAGTTGCGGATATTGACGAGCGAGAAGCGCCCTTCGGGGTCAATGAGCAGGTTGCCCAAGAAGAGAAACACCAAACCTGCCGCTAGAATGAAGGCGTTGATTTTGAGGTGCGCGAAGAATGAGCGCATAAGCGGAGCCCTAGAACTGAAAGTAGAGAAACTCAGAGTTATCCGCCAGTCGGAAGACCGCCAGTACTAGCATAACCGCTACCATCAGTGCCCACGCTCTCGTGGGCTGCCAGCGCAACCACTCTGGGGTTATTATAATCGGGTCTTGATAGTCATTACAGGTCGGCTTGAAGCGACGCATGAACTCATGAGTGTTAGGTAGAAACCGCACCACCAGCAGTAACCCCACAATCCACGCTATACCTGGAAGCGGATCGCCGAAAACAAAGGGACTAAGAAGCGAGGTCACCGTGGCCTCGCGATGCAGCAGGCTGGCGTCGACACTGTGTGGCGGCACCCTCGACAAAGGTGTGAAAAGGAGTAGGCCGTTGTGCCCAGCCATAGCTTTCAACACGCTGAGCGCAGTAGGCACATCGGCAGCACGAAAAAATACCCAACCTACTACAACAGCCAGAAAAGTGAGTCCGCGCGCCAGTTCGTGCGTCCACCAGTAGCTTTGCGTTAGTCCTAAGTGCCGACGAACTGCTTGCCAAGCATGGTTGATAACCAGGTACGTGCCATGTAAGCCGCCCCAAATTACAAAGGTCCAGCCGGCTCCGTGCCACAACCCTCCTAGAAGCATGGTAATCAACAAGTTGACGTGGCGTCGAGCTGCCCCTTTGCGGTTACCACCAAGAGAGAAATAGAGATAATCCCGCAAGAAACGGGACAAGGTCATATGCCATCGCCTCCAGAACTCGATAATGTTGACGGACTTATAAGGAGAATAAAAATTAAGTGGCCATTTGATGCCAAACATGAGACCTAGGCCGATCGCCATATCTGAGTAGCCAGAGAAATCGAAGTAGAGTTGCAGCGTATAAGCGAGAGCCCCCCCCCAAGCTTCCAGAAAGGTCAATTGCACTCCTATGGCAGCAGCGTGAAAAACGTGGTTGGCGTAGACCGCAACGCTGTCAGCCAGTACGGCTTTCTTGAACAGTCCTAGGGTGAAGGTTGTGAGCCCTACCGCCAGACTTTTGGCATGGAAACGGTAAATGCGGGGATTGGAAAACTGGGGAAGCATCTCTTTATGGTGCACAATGGGACCGGCAAGGAGGTGAGGAAAGAAGGTGATAAAGAGACAATAATCGAGAAAATTGTAGTCTCCGACTTCATTCCGGTAAGCGTCAACCAAATAGGCAATCTCCACAAAGGTAAAGAAAGAGATGCCGAGTGGCAGGACAATTGGGTCCAAGTGAAAATTCGTACCGCCGAGCTGGTTTACGTTGGCGACAAAGAAGTTTGCATATTTGAAGTAGCCCAATCTCAGGAGATTCACGGTGATACAAAGGGCCAAAAAGGCTTTCTTGTAAGTCGGGTGCCAACGCTGGCTCCTAAGAGCGAGAGCGGCGCCGTAGTTGAAAATCATCGTGGTGGTAATGACCCACAGATACGTAGGATCCCACCATCCATAAAAAAAGAGCGAGGCTCCCACCAACCAAGCAATCGCCGACCGCTGGCGCAGCCTGCCGCCAATCAGGAAGAATCCTAACAACGTGATTGGCAAGAAGGCAAAAATGAAAGGATAAGAATTGAAGAGCATGTGATACGCCAATGGTTCGGACAAAATCAGGCGGCAATCGCGCCATAAGTCCTGAGTTTGTCATACTCGGAGTGATTTTTTACCCAAGTCGGGTCGAGAGCTAAGCTCTCAATAAATAAATCGAGTAAGCGTTCATTGAAATACCGTTGTTTGTAGCTGGCCATTGAGAAGACCTGGGAGGCCCGAGGTGGAGAAGCAAGCAATTCCGCTGCGCGTACCAGGTTGAGTGTCGCCAGCGCGGGCATTGAAATGAAAATCGAGCGCCGTCTCGGCGCGGGCCTGACAGTCAGCGAGGCCGGTAAACTGTTTGCTGTCCCGAAAGAGAAACTCGATCTGGAACCGTACCATGTCGTACTCCACCAGCTTGCGGCCATCCAGCGCCAAGTCCGTTGAGGCCGAGACAATACGCGGCTTGTGTGGACCTTTCCCATTGACGAGCACCACCACGCGCAGCTTGCGCTTGAGGGAGACGTGCCAGACCAGCGCCGTATAGAGCTGGACATGGTCTCTCTCCTCCAGCGGGCCGAGATCCTCAAACCTGCGCAGGTCTTGAAAGTTGACCTTGCCGTCATACTTGCGCCGCAGCCCCCGGCGTTGTGGGTGCGGGCCCAGTATAGAGGAACAGACAGTTGGCGTCGTGGCGCAGCTTCGTGATCGGGTGCAGCTTGAGGGCAACGACTGCATCAATGTATTTCTTTTTCGCAAAGTAGCCGTCCACACAGTGATATTTGGCACTCGCGGGCAAGCGCTGCCGCTGGTCGCGCAGTTGCTGCTTGTAGAAATCCACTCGGGTCTCTTCCTCTGCCTGTGCGCTCGTCGCCTCGTCAACGCCTGGCGGCGTCTGGGCGCCCACGAGCGTGAACGCGCACCGGCGCGTTACATCCACCACCGCCACCGTCGCAATCTCCAGGCCGCGTTCGGCGCGATTCGCGCAGCCGTTAAAGAAGTGCCCGAGCCCGAACGTCTGTTTCCCGCTCTTGGGAATAAACGAGGCAGCCTGCGCCGAGAGCAGGTCCGAGCGCGGGTCGAGCGCCGCAGCCATGACTCGCTGATGAAAGTCTGGCCACGCAAAGGAGACCCAGAACTGACGCGAAATCGTGCGCTCGGAGTAGTCACAGTAGCAGTTCAGGTTGCGAAAGTTGATACGCCCCCGCAGCGTGAGGATAGTTGCGAACAAAGTGTCTAGGAA
>JACQEL010000208.1 GCA_016200595.1 Deltaproteobacteria bacterium | reverse complement strand
GCTGCCGGCGACAGCCTTGTTTTTGACCTTGGTCTCTTTTGCGACCACCATCAAGAAACCTTGCCACTGGGGGGCGGGCTTCCTGTGGGGGGTGGCAGGTATCATCGGGGCAAAAACCTGGGGGCTTCCTGGGGTCAGTGTACTCGGCAGGCTCCCCTTATTCGAGCGGATGAATTTTCCTCGCTATGCGGCTTTTTTGCTCACTTTTGCCTGTGCCGGTTTGGCTGCGGTTGGTGTGTCCGCCGTAGCGAAGTTTGAAGCGCGCCAGTGGAGATTGTGGTTGGGAGTATGGTTTGTCCTGATTGTGACGCTCTTTGCCCTGAGTTTGCGTCCCGTCTGGCCTACCGTGCAACAAAGCGTGGTTAATAGTCTACCCGTGCACACGCTGGTCGTCTTCGGCGCCCTTGGTCTCGCCTGGGCTGTCGTTGGGCCGATAGGGCTGTGGTGGCTGACCTGCCGCCGTTCCCATGAACCTCAGCCTCTGTATTTTGTCGCCGCGCTCGGCATTCTCTTGCAAGGCGCCGCCTATGCGCCGAGTGGATATGTCTGGCAAACCTATGCCATATTATCTGCGGTCAGCCTTGGTCTCTATGCGATAGTGGTGCTGCTCATTGGCCTGGTGCCAACACTTCGGCCGGGCCGTCTTCTAGTTATGGTAGGATGTCTGTGTGTGGCGCTTCCGTCCCTGGGCGCGGCGCTCTTCGTGTCTAGCGGCCTAGCGGCGCGGTACAATCCACTCACGCCCCCACCGTTCCTGAACTGGTTGATGAGGCTACAAAGACCAAATCTCTATCGCTCGTATTCCCTTAACTTTGCCCTCCAGGCGAATTTTGCTGCCCCTTTTGCGATTACCAGCCTCAATAATCTGGAGGCGATTGCCCTAGCAGACACTGCGGCATTCGTGTTGCGCTATCTTGACCGGGGACAGTCTCCCCTGATGTTCCTGGCCTTCGGCGCCCCAGGCGCGCTCATGGAGTATTGGCATAATAATAAACGTTACTTTGATCTTATTGGGGTCAAATATCTGATTACCCAGGGAAGCAATCCGCGGCCAGTTCTGTATGATACTGAGGCCTTTGGCGCCAGAAAAGAGGTGGCGCCCTTATCCAAGCCTGTCGAGATGTCCATCGTTTGTCCGGCAGACACGCTGTCCACTATTTCTGTGTTGCTCGGCACGTACGGCAGGAAAAATCCGGGGACGGTCACGCTCTCAATATTCAGTGATGACGGGGTCCTGTTACGTCAGCAGGCGATCGAGGCAGCCAGTCTGCTAGATGTTGCTTTTCAGGAATTTCAATTTCCGCCTCTGCCAGGCCTGAAAGGCCAGTCGCTCCGTTTGCGGCTAGAGTTCGCGCCGTCGCAAGCAGACTCTCTGATTGCCACCTGGATCTATCCTGACCAGCCTGTATTGGGGTTTGCCCTGCGCGTTATCGATCCCCAGCGCGAATTGACGCTCTTGTATGAAGACTCCGACTCCCAGGTGCGGGTGTGGGATAATCCCACGGCGGGTCCCAGAGTATTTCTGGCGCCAAAAGCGACCGTCGCTGCAGCTGGGCAAGAGGCGCTGGCGCGTCTGCAAGACACCCCTGATCTGACCCGGCAAGTATGGATTGAGCAAGGGCTGGAGATGGCCACGACTTGGCCTGAGGCGCAACCTCCTGGGGAGTTGCTTTCGTTCTCTCTTGCACCTAATTCGGTTAAGGTGCAGTATCAGGCCAGGACTCCTGGTATTCTGACACTGACTGATAGCTATGCGGAGGGGTGGCGTGCCACCCTCAACGGGCGAGAAGTGCCGGTGCTGCGGGTGGATGGAGTATTCCGAGGGATCCGCATAGAAGAACCGGGGACGCAGGAGGTGCAGTTTTGGTATCGTCCTCCTTACTGGACCTTGTCGCTGGGCATGGCTGGGGTTGGGTTCTTAATGGTGATCGGAGCGAGCTTGCTCGACCGGCGACGACTCGTTGAATGATACGGAGATAGATATCGTGAAGAAAACCAGGCCTGTTCGCCCCCTCTGGGTATGGATAGGAGCCACCGTGCTGTGGTGGGGAGCGACCTGTCGCCCTCAGCAGAGTGGAGCGGAAGAGCGAATGCTCAGAGTGGTTTCCTCCCCAGCCGGTCTGACGGTGGTGGCTCAGGGTGTCGGGGTGGAGGAAGTGCTGCGGGAGATGGGGAAACAAATGGGATTTGCCGTGACGGCCAAAGAGGCCGTGCGCCCGACGGTGAATGTCTCGATCACAGACGCTGCTCCCGAAGAGGTCCTGCAGCAGCTTCTGCGCGGAGAAAACTATGCCCTGGTGTACCGGAAGGCAAAAGGGAAGTCGGCGCAAGGGACTGAGCGAATTGCTAAAGTCTTGCTATTGAGCCCTTCAGGCGCTATGGCAGCGAACCCCGCTGCTGAATCAGGCAGGCTGGAGCAGGAACGTCACCAGGCTCTCTTGCAGAGTCAAGCGGCTGTGACTGGCCCAGCGGAAGCGACACAGACCGTGAGGGTGCTCGCTCACAAAGAATGGACGCGCCTGAAAGATAGGGCTAAAGCGGTTGCCCGCGGTGATCCAGTAACACTTAAGGATCTACTGGAGGACCAGGCCTTCCAGGGTATGCTGGCCAGGAGCGAGACGCATGCTGCGTCAGATAGTGAGCAGCCCTCTGAGCAGAAGAGTGGGCAAGAACCCTCCGCCCTCACTATCCAACGAGTCCAGCGTAACTTGGCCGTCCTGGTCGAAGGGGTAACTACGGCGACGAACTCTTTATTTAACTCTCAGATGAATCAGGGGCAGGGGGAGCGCTAGAGCAGTTTTCTCCTGAAAGCACTCTGGGAGGGCGACCAGCTTGGCCGCCCTCCACAGCGGGCAAGACACCCGCGCCCCCAAGATGGAACACGCTCGAGTGAGAACCGCTAAAACAGCGCGGGACGTCCTCTCTTACGCGGCCATTGTCTGGCACCGCTTCAGACCAGCCGTTCCGCATCCTTGGCAACTGCTCCGACTCGCCCACCTGGCGCGGACGAGCCTGAAGACGAATGGCGTGAGTGGGCTCAAGCGTAGATTCCTGGAGGGGGCGCAAGCAACTGCCGACTATCGGAGTTGGATACGAACCTACGATACGCTCAGCGAGGCTGAGCGTGCGGCCATGCGCCAGCATATTGACCGCCTGACGTATAAGCCGCTCATCTCGGTGGTGATGCCTACCTATAACACTCCGGAAAAATGGCTGCGGCTCGCCATTGAGTCGGTCCGTAAGCAACTCTATCCCTACTGGGAACTCTGCATCGCTGATGACGCGTCGTCCAGACCGCACGTGCGGCAGGTGTTGGAGCAATATCGAGAACAGGACCCACGCATCACCGTGGTGTTGCGCGAGCACAACGGGCACATTTCGATTGCCTCGAACAGCGCCATCTCAGTGGCTGGAGGGGAGTTCGTGGCGTTTCTCGACCATGACGATGAACTGTCTGAGCATGCCCTGTATATGGTCGCGGTTGAACTCAACGCTCACCCGGAGGTGGATATCCTCTACAGTGATGAAGACAAGATAGACGGGAAGTGTCGGCGTTATGATCCCTATTTTAAGCCGGACTGGAACCCGGACTTGTTTCAGTGCCAAAACTTCGTGAGTCATTTAGGAGTTTACCGTACCTGTCGAGTTCGCGAGGTTGACGGGTTTCGTGTCGGCTACGAGGGCAGCCAGGACTGGGATCTCGCCATGCGTATCGTTGAACAGATCCCGTCGTCGCAGATTCGGCACATCCCTCAGGTCCTCTATCACTGGCGGGCGATTGCCGGTTCCACGGCGCTAGACATGGAACAAAAAGACTATGTCAAAGACGCGCAAGTGCGGCTCCTGGCCTCTCACTTTCGGCGCATAGGAATAGACGTTACCATCCTGCCGACGGTAACCTCGCATTGGCGGATTCAATATCCACTGCCGCAGTCTCCGCCGCTCGTGACGCTGATCATTCCAGCGCGCAGTCGGTTCGATCTGTTCCAGCGCTGTATCGAGAGCATTCAGCAAAAAACCACCTATCCCCGGTATGAACTGCTCGTGGTGACTGACCAGGTGGAGGATCCGTGCTTACGTGAGTATGTGAGTCAGCTGGCCAGGGAACGGCGGGCCACAGTCTTGTGCTCTGAGGTGAGAGGTAATGACGCGGCGCTGTGGAACTGGGCTGTGCCGCACGCGCGTGGAGAGGTGATTGGGCTGCTGAGCAGTGGTCTCAAAGTCATCTCGCCTGACTGGCTGAAAGAAATGGTCAGCCACGCGCTACGGCCGGAGATCGGAGCGGTTGGCGCCCTACTGTATTCTCTGCACGACACGATTCAGCAGGCTGGCTTGATTATGGGTCTCGGCGAGGGTGGCATAGCCGGTCATGCGCACGCCGGGAAACCCCGCGGGTATACTGGTCACAATGGGCGGGCCGTGCTCACGCAGAATCTGTCAGCGGTGTCGGCCGCGTGCCTCATGCTGCGGCCAGAACTCTTCCAACAGGTTGGCGGGCTAGACGAAGAACATCTGCCCTTTGCGTTTTACGACATCGACTTGTGCCTGCGGATTAGAGCTCTGGGGTATCGCAACCTCTGGACACCGTACGCGGAATTCTACCATGACGAGTCGGCCAGCCGGGGGCATCAAGAGACTTCCGAAAGACCAGGGCAATTGGCAGCCGCCGTCACCTACCTGCAGCAGCGCTGGGGAGCGCTGTTGGCACACGACCCGGCGTACAATCCCAACCTGGCCTTAGACCGAGAAAGCTTTATGCTGGCCTTTCCTCCGCGTGGGCAAAAACCGCGGTTGGCGGAAGCTGCGACGACACCTCCAGCCATCGCTGTACGATGGTCGGACCTCGTCTGACTTCTTGGCTTTATTTTTGCCCTCTAGGAATCCTCTTTGAGACGGAGCACGAAGACGCGCCTCCGCCCTTCGACAGGCTCAGGGCGAACGGGTCTGGGGCTACCATCGTTAAAGATTTTCCGTTCGTGCTGAGCTTGTCGAAGCATGAACGGTGCTCACTCTCCACCCTTCATTTGGAAAACTATATTATGCGGTTGCGATCTTGGTCTGTCTATTCGTCTAACTCGGACCCCATGCCATTGGGCCGGTCTGTCACGCGCGGTGCGCCTCCGCCCGACGCTCAAGCGTCGGGCTCAGCGTCCAACGCCTGGTAACCCGGGCTCTCAGGGAACTTCAGTCCCTTGTGTGTCCTCAGCCCGGCGCTAACGCACCGGGCGAGAGCTTTGCTGTCATACCCTCGCTATCATTATGGGCAGCTCGCCGTGCCAACAGTCTGCAGCACCATGCTCGCCTGTCCCCGGAGCTTCGCCGTGTTGTCTTTGAAGTCGATAAAAAGCCGGTCGGCCTCGAAGTCCCCCGGAATCAACTTACCCACCTCGCCGGTGATAAAAACACGAAAGGCGGGCGTGGCGTATGCATCAAACGATTGCAGGGTGACACTCGCGGCTGGAGACGCCAGACACTGCCCCGAGGAGAGCTGACAAATCCCCACGCTCACCGACCCCGTGCTTGTAGGGGTGGTTATCGAAACCCCTCCTATGCCTCTTAACGAAGCTGTGATCGTCTGCCCCCCCCCTAAGTTAAACGAGCCCGCGTCAAACGTCGCTTGGCCTAGGCACGGGGGCTGATTTTTCACCGGGTTCTTAATCGACTCAGGAAAGCTGACGATCCCATCGGTTTCTGAGGTAGACGTAAAGATATCCGCCGTCGTCTGCGGCGGCGGGTTGGAGGCGATCAGGGTCAGGCTGCTCCAGCCCGCGATGTTACGGGCGGCCGTGGTATTGGTGCCCTCAATGCCAAAGGTCACCCCGAGGGGAGAGGGAATTTGCACGTCAGGGACGATACTGACGCAGAAGGTTTTCTGCCCCAAGGGAGGAATATCGACCGCGGTGTCGGGGGAGACGCAATTGGTCCCGTCGTACGTGTAAAAATGGAGCGGAGGGTTGCTGCCCCCAATGGCGGACTTTTTGGCAATGCTGACCTGGGTCGCCGGCAGAGAGGTGTGGTTGTGAACGACGAGAAGCGCCACGGCGGGATAAGAAGCATCGTTGATCGGCACCGAGCGACTTAAGGGGGAGATCATACTGTCCAGGGTCGGAAACGCGAAGGCGGCCAGGTTAGTGCGGGGCAACCCCACCGCTGCAGGATTCGACCCGGTAATGGTGGCAAAACTACCCCCCGCATACAGCATCCCCGGCAGGCCCAGGCTGTCTAACACCGCCAAGGCATGAACAGAGTTATCGGCGCCTGGATTCCACTCGTTGGCGCTGTTTCTGCCCACGTCCACCGCCGCGAGGTGATTGCGCGAAAGCCCCCCGGCGGACATGAAATCGCCGCCCAGAAACATGGTGTCGCCCGAGCGGGCCAGCGCGCGCACCGTGCCGTCGGTGCCGGGGTTCCAGTTACAGATCTTGACATTGACAGTACTGCTGGTGGACTTCACCGCCGCGATGTGTCGACGGTCGACGGGTATTCCGGTTGCCCCGTTGAGTGTCCCGTTGAATAGTTGGGTGAAATCTCCACCGAAATAAATCGTGGGGGTTAAGCCGGCATCCGTGCTGCACGGGGTGACCCCGCCTACCAGGATCGTATAAACGGGGCCGTCAGGGCTCGGATCCCAGGGCTGGACGAGACCCGTAGTGCCGGTCCCCACGAGAAAGGCCAGACCCGCCCGGGAGAGTCCACCAATCGTGGTAAACGACCCCCCCGCATAGAGCTTGTTGCTGGTCGTGGCCAGGGCCGAGACTCGGCCGCCGAACGGGCCTCCGCTCGTGCCCGGATTCCAATCAAGGGCATTCCCCGAGGAGGAATCCAGACTCGCAATACGGCTGCGGGGGGGCAGGCCGTTCCCGGCGTGGGCGAAATCTCCCCCGACATACACGAAGCTCCCGTTGGGGGACACCGCTATCGCCCACACGGTGCCGTCGGCCCCGGGATTCCAATCGGTGAATGTCGGGGAGGGCGTGCTGGTATCCAGGGAGGCGAGTCGGTTCCGTTGGGTGCCCCCTTGGAGAGTCGTAAATTCTCCTGCCAGATACAGGGTGTTGCCGAATACCGTCAGGGCATGAACTGGATGGTCAGCGTTGAGGTCCACCGAGGAGACGAGCCCCGTCGTCGCATCGAACGCGGCAATATTGTTACGCGGCGTTGGTGCGCCGACACTGGTGAAGGCCCCTCCGGTAAAGAGGGTTTGTTGGAATTTTACCAGAGTATAAACGGAGTCATTAGCTTGAGGATTCCAAGCCGTAACCTTCCCTGTGGTGGCATTCACAGCGGCGAGATGATCACGCGGCGTCCCATTGTCGGCACCAGGGCCACGACCGATGATCGTGAAGCCACCCCCGATATACACCCTCTTCCCCACCAGCAATATGCTGCGAACGTCTCCTGATTGGGCGCCGGGGTTCCAGTCGAGAACCGCCCCCGTGCCTGTTGTGCTCACAGCAGCGATATGATCACGAAGCTGCCCACCGACGTTGGCGAACCCCCCTCCCACATACAGTGTGGTCTCCGACAGCGCCAGCGCGAAAACAGCAGTGCCGCCGACATTGGGGTCCCAGTTCGGGGCGGCTAGCCCTGTGGTGGTAGACAAGGCGGCAAGATGGCTTCGAGCCTGCCCCCCGATGTTAGCGAAACTTCCTCCCACATACACTGTGTTCCCGGAGACGAGGATAGTCCTCACGCGGTTATCGGCGTTGGGGTCCCAGTTGGGGTCGACGGTCGCTGGAGAGGAGGTCGACACACGGGCAATGTGGTTGCGCGTGTTCAACGGTGTGGTGCCACTAGGGACACCACCGATCCTGCTAAATTCCCCCCCCACATACAGCCAGCTTCCTGATTTAGCCAGACAGTCGACAGGGTCATCGACATTAGGATCCCAGTCCGTGAGTTCGCCCGTAGTTGTATCGAAGGCAGCAAGATTGCTGCGGGCTGCTCCGTTAAGATTCTCGAACATACCACCCACGTACAGGGTGTGTCCCACTTTTAGCAAAGCGCGAACCTCAGGGTTGGGGTTGGGGTTAGGATCCCAATTTGGGTCAACACTTTTATCAGAAAGAATGTGAGCCAGCCCGTTACGAGCCACAGTACCAACGACGGTAAAATTCCCGCCAATATACCAGCCGCCTTGACCATCTTTCTGCACCGCCAAAACAGGACCATTGACGGCGGGCCAGTCAGGGTCGGCTGCTCCGGCGGTGTTATCGAGCACGACCCCACCGCCGCTGTAACGGTTTACCATCGAGAAAGCTCCGCCGACGTAGACTAATCCTCCAACGGTCGCGATAGCATCCACCTGGCCGTCGGTGACATAGAAATTCTTCAGCGGATCGCTAATCGGCGCGGCGTGCGCTGCTCCTGCCCAGGTGAGCCCTAAGAGACCGAAAAGCAGAATGAGTTTTTGGAGCGTCAATGCCATTATAAACCTCACTGGCAGCGTAATTTCCCCACTCGGATACTTGTCACACGGATGGCTGCATTGCAGAAGATGATGACGAGTCATACCGGCGCAGGCCTTTGAGCCGGCTATACTACAAGACCCCAGAAACCGCTGCAAGATAGCAACAGAAAAAGAAAGAGAACGGGGCCAGCACTGGTCGTCGAATAGAACGGTGTGAGATTCGTGCAGGTAGAGACACCCGGCGAGACGTTTCTGCGTCAATGCCCTTGGGTCGTGTGCGACAGAGAACCGCTCTAAACCGGAATGCACGACATCCGGACACGGGTCGTAGCTGCGTGGGTAGGGGCAAAGCATTTGCGG
>JACQEL010000207.1 GCA_016200595.1 Deltaproteobacteria bacterium | reverse complement strand
ATTTGGGCGATAACCCCCTCGACGAGGGTAAAGCGCGATGAGGCGCGATCAAGGTCTTTCACTGCCTCAATCGTATCTTTGATGTAGTCGACCGTGCGATCGAATTCTTTTTGTGCGTCGAGCAAGGACTTGCCGATCTCCCACATCAGCAGCGTGACGACCTCCGCCCTCTTCTCGCGCATGTGATAGGCAAAATCTTCCAGGTGCCGGATGCGGTCGCCGACCGACATGGTGGGCCAGCGGCCTCGCCCTTGGCCATACGCCTGCTCCGCCGCGTGCAGTGCTGTCAAGGCTTCGTTCTCAGACAAGAGCGGGTAAGAGCCCAGGAGGGAAGGCGACAATCCTGCCGCCGTTTCGATGCACACGGGCGATAAAACGTCCTGCATTGGCCCAGTCCATCGCCGCAGTTCGCCATTGACGAGATAGACCTCCTGTCGTAGGGGCGTCGCCAGGCGTACGTCTGGTGGGATGCGATCTGGGGCCGGAAAGAGCGAACGAATTTTTCCCGCTATGTCCATAGCGCACCTCTGCCTTTTTCCGGTTGGTTCAGCGTGGCAGTCCCTTCGTCGCAATGTAGTGCGCTAAATCCGCCACACGCACCGAATAGCCCCACTCATTGTCGTACCATGACACGACCTTGGCCAGATTGCCGCCAATGACGAGGGTATCCAGAGCGCTGAAAATCGAGGAATGTGAATTGCCTTTGAGATCACTCGACACCAGCGGCTCCTCGCTGTACGCCAAAATCCCTTTCATCGGTCCTTCGGCATACTCTTTGATAGCGGCATTAATGACCTCGACCGTGACGTTCTGCGACAGCACGGCGGTGAAGTCGATGACTGAGACCGTAGAAGTGGGGACGCGAAACGCCATGCCAGTAAATTTCCCCTTCAGCTCCGGGATCACGAGTCCGACTGCTTTGGCGGCGCCGGTCTCTGACGGCACGATGTTCATCGCTGCGGCGCGGGCATCACGCGGGTCGGCCGCTTCGAGATCCAGCAAGCGCTGCGAGTTGGTGTAGGCGTGCACGGTCGTCAGAATACCCTTCTCGATGCCGAACGTGTCGAAGAGCACTTTGGCGACTGGCGCCAGTCCGTTAGTGGTGCACGATGCGTTCGACAAGATGTGATGTCGGGCCGGGTCGTACATCTTCTCGTTCACCCCCAGCACGATCGTGAGATCTTCGTCTTTGCCTGGGGCACTGATGATCACCTTCTTGGCACCGGCATCGAGGTGGGCTTGGGCCTTATCGCGTGCGCGAAAGAGCCCGGTAGATTCAACGACAATATCCACTCCCAACTTCCCCCACGGCAGGCGCGTCGGGTCGCGTTCGGCGAACACTTTCACCTTATCCCCGTTGGCGATAAAGCCGTCTTCGGTCGGGGCGACTTCACCTGGGAAATGTCCGTAGTTGGTGTCGTACTTGAGGAGATGGGTCATGATCTTGATGTTGCCGATGTCGTTGACGGCGACCACATCAATTTTATCGTCGTAATGATCACGGATGGCTTTGTACACTTGCCGGCCGATGCGACCAAACCCGTTAATGCCTACTGTGATTGCCATAGAATTGACTCCTTTACGAGACGGTTACAGTCATCTCTGCATACTTTATCAATCTCACCGTCATCTAGCTATTTACCGTAAGCCCTGGTTCAAGGTAATTGAGCGGCGGTTCAATTTGCGGTTCAGATTGGCTGCCTTAGCCATCGTCGGTTGGCGTACGATCCTTCCAGTCTACCCACTCGACGCGATGGGCTTCGAGGTAGGCGCTCACCGCTTCGTCGAGCGTCGCGAAGAAGGTCTTCTCGCCCAGCCGCGTGAAGAGCCCGAACCGCTTCAGCTTGTCCTTGACCGGATCCTTCATCTCGGCGAAGCACAACTCGATGCCTGCCGCGTGCAAGGTGTCGTCGAGTTCGTAAATGACGTCGGCGGCGGTCACGTCGACGCTGGTGACCGGCTCGGCCGCTACCACCAACCAGTGCACCGGTGTCAGGGAGCTTGCTACCGCGTCCAGGACGCGATCGTGGAACAGCTCGGCGTTGGCGAAGAACAGCGGTGCATCCCAACGGAGCAACACGAGCCCTGGAATCAAGCGGGCCTGAGGATAACGGGTAATGTCGTGATAGCCATGGACGCTGTCGACTCGCCCGAGCACGGCAGAGTGCGGGCGCCAGCCGTCCCAGAGGAATTCGATCACCGCGATCACGATTGCGAGTGCAATGCCGGGAACGGCGCCGAGCACTGCGACACCCACGAAGCAGACTATCGACAGCCAAAATTCCCACCGCTGGATGCGGTAGATGCGGCGCAGGTCGGAGACCTCGATCAAGCCGATGGCTGAGGCGATGACGACGGCGGCAAGCGCAGTGTTTGGCAGATACTGGAGCAGTGCCGGCGCAAGCACCAACAGCAAGGCGATGGCGAGCGCGCCCACCACACCCGTCAGCTGGGTCCTGGCGCCCGCCGCTTCGGCCACCGGCGTCCGCGACGAACTGCTGCTGATGGGGAACCCCTGAAAGAAGCCGGCGGCCAGGTTGGCCACGCCCAGGCCCACCATCTCCTGATTCGGGTCGACAGGCGTACGCAGACGCGCCGCATAGGTGCGGGACAGCACGCTCGTGTCGGCAAAAGATACGAGTGCCACGGCGACGCCCCCTATCAGGATCGACATGAGATCGTCGAAGCGGATAAGCGGAAGGGTCGGCGTGGGCAGACCCTGCGGCAAAGGACCAAGAACCGACACCCGTGCGCGGGTTGCGAGGTCCAACACCCCAACCACCACGGTAGCCGCTACTACGGCGATCAAGATGCCCGGCACACGCGGGCGCCGCTTGAGCAGCAGGATCAGCCCGAGCGTGCTCGCGCCGATTGCCAGCGCCACGACGTTGGTGCGCCCCGCGAGCACCTGTTGGATGATTGCCCACATCTGGCGCAGCGGTCCCGCGGCAGGGATGGAGAAACCGAACATCTTGGGGATCTGGCTCAGCAGCACAGTGAGCGCGATCCCGTTCATGTACCCGTAGCGTATCGGCTTAGACAGCAATTCCGTGACAAAGCCCAGACGCGCGAGACCGGCCGCGATACACACGACGCCGGAGATGATCGCCATCATGCCGGCGAGCGCGACCGCACGCTGCGCATCGCCCGCCGAGAGCGGCAGGACGACGGCCAGAATCACCGAAGCGAGCGCGGAGTCCGGGCCCAACACCAGGATGCGGCTCGGACCGAAGAGGGCATAGGCGAGCAGCGGCACGATCGTGGCGTAGAGGCCGTAGATGCCCGGCACGCCTGAGGCCTCGGCGTAGGCGACGCCGACCGGCACGAGCATGGTCGTCAGGACGAGGCCGGCGAAGAGGTCGTGCCGAAACCAGGACGACTCGTATTGCCGCAGAATTTGCAGCCCCGGAAGCCAGCGCAACCAGCCGCCGCGACCGGCGGGCGTTGGAGGGCGCAAGAGGCGACCGGGCTCAGGTGGCGTGTGCACAGACTCAAGCGACGCTTGAGTTCCCTCGATGCGCGGGTTCGGCGAAGTCATGTGTTGACCTTTATGTACTCGATGACATCCGTAGCGTAATCAGAGTACCGCTAGAGCGGTTTGCACTTGCGTGCATCCTGGGAGCGCGCCTATCTTAGGCGCTTGTCAGGCGGGCGGGATGGCCACGCTCCCAACGAGGGAGGACATCGCCAATTGAAAACTGCCGGAGGAAACTCAGAGTTCAGGCTGCGTACAGGGTCGTCCCGACGCCCCGGAGATCACTCACCGCCTGTTTTACGCGCTCCGCCATCGCAACTTCTGCCTGCGCGAGATAGGAGCGGGGGTCATACGACTTCTTGTTGCCAACCTCACCGTCTACTTTCAGCACTCCGTCATAGTTTTTGAACATATGCGCCGCGATTGCCCGGGTAAAAGCATATTGCATGTCCGTGTCGATGTTCATCTTCACGACTCCGTAGTCCACTGCCTCGTGGATTTCCGTAAGGGTTGAACCGGACCCACCGTGAAAGACGAAGTAGAAGCGGGCAGGCTCGCCGTGCGCCTTCACCACCGCTTGCTGGCAGTCCCTGAGCACCGCCGGTTTCAACTTGACTTGCCCAGGCTTGTAGACGCCGTGGACATTGCCGAAGGTCGCCGCCAGGAGATAGCGCGCGCCTTTGAGGGCATTGAGGCGGCGCGCTACTTCGAGCGTGTCCTCCGGGGTCGTATACAGCTTCTCGGACATTTCGCCAGTCACCCCATCTTCCTCACCGCCCACGACGCCGGCCTCGATCTCAAGAATGAGTTGGTTCTTCTGGAACCTCTCCAGGAGTTTCACGGCAATGTCGAGGTTTTCTTTGAGAGGAAGGTTACTCCCGTCAAACATGTGGCTGTTGAAGAGATTTGCTTGGCCTGCCGCCCTGCGCCTTTCGGTTTCTTCTACCAGCGGGATAACGAATGGGTCGAGCTTGTCTGCCTGACAGTGGTCGGTGTGGAGCGCGACATAAATGGGGTAGCGGTCGGCGACCCGATGGACATGCTCGGCAATGGATATGGCGCCGAGGGCCATGTCCTTGACCATTGATCCTGAGGCAAAGGCGCCGCCGCCGGTCGACACCTGGATGATCCCGTCACTTTTACTCTCGGCGAGACCTCGCAGCACGGCATTGGCCGTCGTGAGGGAGGTGACATTCATGGCGGGATAGGCAAACCGTCTCTCCCGGGCCCTATTTAGCATCTGGCAGTAGATCTCGTAATTTGCCACAGGCATAACTTGCTCCTTTCCGATTCGTCTCCTTCAGCGCAACGGCCCCGTTGCATCGAAAAAACTACCCGAGGAAGCGGTTCAGGGACACTATGATAAACCCTCCGTCCACCCTTCGACAAGCTCAGGGCGAACGGAGGAGCCCCCGGAAGCGGTGAGCATTTCCCGTTCGTGCTGAGCCTGTCGAAGCACGGTTTCGCTTTTTTCACAGCCTTTAAGGAATTTATCAACAGCTTCTCAGGGTCGGTAAAGGTTCACACTGATCAGTTGGTGCAAGAAAACAACGCTGATGCACCCTCGAGGGTAGCCAGGAATCCCGGATTGCCTCCGGGCTACAAAGAGCAGTCTCGACAGGCCTCAGCCTTCCCCTGTTTTCATCGCCGCCACCAGCTCTTTTGCTCCTGCCCCCCACCGCGAGATGGTCTGGAGAGCCTGCGTGAAGGGGACGTCTAAGGGATGCACGCGTGCCCGGCTGAGGACATACACGGCGCCAGCCAGGGGCGTGGGGATCGAGGGAACAAAGACGGTGAAGCTCCCATCCTCTAACTCCTCAATGATGAAGGCGGGCACGAGGGCCTCCTCAATCTCGGCCAGCGCCGGCTGCCACACGTTCTCGCGACTCTCGCCGGCCAGGCGTTGGGTCAAACTCCGAATGAGGGCATAGCCCGGGATTTTCTCGAACAGCGACTGCTCAATGCGCTCCCGAATCGCACGCCCCGTGCGGGCGCGGACGGCAAGACCAATGAGAAAACAGCTACTCAACACCAAGAGCAGAGAGAGGAGATTCTCGGCGGGGATCCCGGCTGGGAGTAACTTCGCAACTGGCCGCACTAAGCCCGCTACCGACTGCATAGCTTTGAGCAGTAGCAACACGGCGAGGTAAATCGGCACGACGACGAGCAAGCCGCCAACCAACGTGTTCTTAACAAATTCCCAGATAGGTTTCATGAGCAGGACCTTCTTTTGATTGGAACGTGGCTCAGAATTCAACGGCGAGCCAGCACAGTAACACGGAGGAGGCGAGCAACTCTACGACTTTATCCACTTTTTTGTCTGCCATTTGTTATTCCCGCAAAAATCTCGGCTTTTTCTTCGCACGGATGAGAACATGCCGGAACTCGGTTCGTCCACTGCCACTAAACCAGGAGGCAAGAGATTGGTCCACACGACCCTAGCGCCTGTCCACCGTAGGGGCGAAGCATTTGCGGGTCAGGCTCCCCACGGCGTGGGTCTATCCGGGGCAAATGCTTCGCCCCTACCCACGCAGCTACGAACCGTGTCCTAAGATCGTGCATTCCGGTTTAGACGCTTCCATGTTTTTGCTGCTCAAGTCCCCATTTGCTCGAAGTTCTCTACCAAATCCGCGACTGATGTGAAGCGATTGATCGGCCCGATTTTCTCCTCAAGGCCTTCGGCGCGCAGCAGATCGCGCACGGACGCGCGTGCTTCTGCGATGCCTAAGCGGATACCACGCTGCCGCAGTTCGCGGACGTTAATGAGTCCTGTGACCGCCATCAACACGATGGCGGCGAGCACCGCCTTAGGCAAGTCGCGCAACAGCCCCGTGAGGAACAGCAGGCAAACCGCGAGGGTCGCCGAGGTGAAGAGCAGAGCGAGCGGCGTTTTGGCGCCAGCTTTTTCGTTAACAGCAGACTGCGATAGTCCCCCTGCCACTGGGTATCCATGACCAAGCGCCACGGCGAGATTGGCAGCGCCCAAGCCCAGCAGTTCCTGCCTCACGTCCAGAGGATAGCCATATTTTGCAGCGAAGGCTCGCGCCGCTGATATGCTCTCGATGTAGGATAGCAGCACACAGGCGGCTGCAAGCGGAATCACACCGTCTACCTCGCGAGGACGCAACATGGGCAAGCCTAGACTGGGAAGCCCTGCGGGCAGCTGTCCTACGGTGACGACGCCGAAACGGCTCAGGTCGAAAGCCCAGGCAACCACGATGGAAAGGACGACGATGAAGAGCGCGACTGGCCGCCCTGGCAAGAATCTCTCCCCCAGCATCAGAAAGAGTAATGCTGAGAAGCCGACCGCCATTACGGTCAGGTTGGCATCACCAAGCTGAAGAAAGACCTGTAGATGCGTGCGAAGAAATGCGAGCCGCCGCCTGGCACGCCGAGCAGCCCAGGCAGTTGGGTGGCGGCGATGCTGAGCGCGGCGCCGGCCTTGAACCCGAGCAAGATGGTCTCACTAATAAAGTTTGTCAGCGTACTGAGATTGAAGACCCAAGCGAGCAGGCACAGTAAGGCGACCATGAATCCCGCCAAAGTGGCGATCTGCGTGTAGAGCACTGGGTCGCCGCCCGCCATCGTGGCTACGCTCGCCCCGACCAAGAGCGAAATGGCCGAGGTCGGACCGATGGCGAGGTGACGTGACGAACCGAAGAGCGCATACCCCAACCCGCCCAACAGATAGCCGTACACACCCACCTGCGGCGGTAAACCAGCCAGGGTCGCATAGGCTAGCGACACCGGCACCGCATAGGCCGCCAGCGTGATTCCCGCCACGAGGTCCGATGTCAGCCAATTGCGCTGGTAGGCAGGAATCCACTGGGCGGGCGGGAATATGGTTCGCCACCAGGAGGTAGTAGGATCACTATGAGTTTCTTCGAGCGAAGCAGACGATGACATGGCGTCTCTGAGCAGCAGCGCGCGCTTACTTCTGCGCCAGCAGGATTTTCTTCGCTTCCGCCAGTTCCGCGAGTTTTTCCTTGCCCACCTCGGGATAACTCAAGTCCATCGACACCATAGCGTCGATGATCGCGGCGGCCACCACTACCCGCGTAAACCATTTATTGTCCGCTGGGACGACATACCAGGGCGCATCCTCGGTAGCGGTGTGCTGGATCATGTCTTCGTAGGCATTCATATAGTCTTTCCAGAAGCCGCGCTCCCGCGCGTCCGCCGCCGAGAATTTCCAGTGCTTCTCCGGGTCGTTGAGCCGATCCAAGAAGCGCTGCTTCTGCTCTTTTTCCGATACATGCAGGAAAAACTTACGGACCATGACCCCGTTGCGGCTCAGGTAGCGCTCGAAACTCTGGATGTCCTCGAAGCGTTCCTCCCAGATCCGCTTGGTCATCAAGCGTGACGGCAGCTTCTGTTTCTCCAGCAACTCTGGATGTACCCGCACGACCAGCACGTCTTCGTAATACGAACGGTTGAAGATGCCGATGCGACCACGTTCGGGGATGCGCAGGTGCGTGCGCCACAAATAGTCGTGATCCAGCTCATTCGTGCTCGGCGCTTTGAACGAGTTGACTTCGCACCCCTGAGGGTTCACCCCGGACATGACGTGCTTAATCGCGCCATCCTTCCCCGCTGCATCCATCGCCTGGAAGATCAACAGCAACCCCCAGCGGTCCTGGGCATAGAGCATGTCTTGGAGCTCAGCGAGCAAGGAGATGCCCATTTGTAGCGCCTCCTTAGCCCGCGGCTTAGCCTCCGACGTGAGTCCGGCGGTGTCGCCGGGGTCGATCTTCTTGAGCCGAAACTTCTTGCCGTTGCTGACACAGTACGGTTTGGCGAACGCCTGCGCCCGTTTGATAAGTGCGATCGTGTCTTTTTTCATACAAAACTCCTGGAAGAAGACGCGTTATGTCTCACGAGGATCCTAACCACACCAGCACTAACAGCTGGGCGCTCACAACGCGGAGCAGCATGGTCAAGGGATATACCGCCGCGTAGACAACGGAGGAGGCCTCACTGCCGGTCAGCGTGTGCGAAAAGGCGAGTGCTGGCGGGTCAGTCATGCTCCCCGCCAGCAAGCCGCACAACGCTGCATAGTTCGCCTGTAACAGAATCCGAGCCGCAATCCCGACACACAGCAACGGCACGAGGTTGATAATGCCCGCGTAGACGATCCAATAGAGACCATCGCCGTGCAGTAGGACCTCGACAAACTGTTGGCCCGCCGACAGCCCGACACAGGCCAGGAAGAGCGAAATCCCCAGCTCGCGAAAGGCCAGGTTGGCGTTGTTGGGGATGTAAAATACGATGGCTCCCAGCCGACCGAGGTTGCTGAACAGGAGCGCGGCCAACAGTGGACCGCCCGCCAGCCCAAGTTTTACTGGTGCAGGGATCGCCCGGAAATGGATAGGCCAGCTTCCCAGTAAGACCCCAACTGCGATGCCGACAAACACGCCGATAAAGCGCGTGTAGTTCAACTCCTTGGTTTCATTGCCGACCACAGCGGCTACCTGATCGAGGGACGCCTCCGCCCCGACCACCTGCAACAGGTCGCCGAACTGGAGTGCCAGGTCAGGGTGAGCGGTCATTTCTACCCCAGCCCGGGTCACCCGTGTGATCGTCACTCCGTAGCGTCGAGCAAAATCGAGTGCGCGCACTGGAGTACCGAGGATTTCACTATGTGTCACCACAAGCTGCCGATGGGTCACCAGTCCAGGGGCCTGCAGCAAATCGACTTCACTCTTGCTCCCGACAATGACCTGTAGTTCGGCCAGCTTCTCCGTAGGGCCAACAGCCAGGAGGAGGTCGCCGACGTGGAGAACCGAGTCCGCATGAGCGGTTATCACTTCTTGTTCTCCCACAGGTCGGATGCGTGAGATCACCACGCCCAGGGTTTTGATGCCGGGAACGTTTTGGATGGTCAGCCCTTCCAGGTTGGGATTGTCTACCCGCAGATTCAGGCGCACAAGCGCTTCGTGACGACCCTGCTGTTGCTCTGCAAAGACCTTGGCCTCCGCCGCTGGATCGATGCGAAACACGCTGCGCAGCAGCAGCATGGAAAGGACAATGCCGACAATACCAAAGGGATACGCGACTGCATAGCTGACGCTTGGGGGTTGGGCCGCGGGGTTTGGGGTGATACTGAGCAAGGCTTCCTGCGCCGCCCCCAGCGCCGGGGTATTGGTCGTCGCGCCGGTGTATAGTCCAACTGCGGTCTCCATCGGCATCCCAGTAACGAGCACCAGCCCAAGGGTAAGGAGGGCACCCAGGAGCACGATCGCCGCGGCCAGCACGTTCAACTTCAATCCTTGCCGGCGTAACGAGGAGAAGAAGCCCGGCCCGACCTGCATCCCCATCGTGAAAATAAAGAGGATCAAGCCGAATTCCCGGACAAAGTGTAAAATATGGGGATCGACCTGGAACCCCAGGTAGCCAAAGGCGAGGCCGGCAAAGAGCACTCCGCCGATGCCTAAGCTGATCCCAGCCACTGGGACCGAGCCCAACGCTAACCCTAGCGCCGCCACCAGCGAGAGCACCAGCACGGCGTTGGCTACCGACTGAGTTGAGAGCAATTCCCCGATCCAAAGCAACATAGAATCTTCTGCGGTTTGCGTGTACGCAGCCGGGAAAGATTAAGAGGGGATTTTGCCCTTCAGTCTTTCCTCACCTCGTCAGCAGCCGTTCGCGGCGGATGATGGCAAGGCGGGTCATCACCCCCTCGCGTTGATCGGACGGACTGATACTGCAGAGATCTAACAGTCCCCCATAGCGTACGTCTCCACCCACCAACGCTCGCAACCGGCTCCCCTGCATGATTTGGTAGCCATCAATATGGGTCCAATGTTGCTGCTGGCCCCAGCCGCGCTCTCGCCCCACACGAAAATACACATCGAATGGCACGCAGACCAGACGAAACGTGCGGGGATCAAGGCCGAGCCGGCTTTGCAGAACCTGCCCACCGTGCTGACGGAGTGCCGCCTCAATCTCCAGGCGTGACAGCCCGTTGCGTTGCGTCAATCCTAGAGCAGAAAGTAACTCCGCGTCTCCAGCCGTTCCCTCCTCAGGAAAATCCTCAACCAGGACAGACTCGGTGTCCGCCAAAATTGGCAAATAGCGCGCCCCACCCCCGTTGATGTACGGGTGAAGGGAAAACTGGGCCGCCACTTCAATCAAAGGTTCGGTCAATTCAGCCGCCTCGGGAAACTCCTGCAACGTCTCTTTGAGCAAGGGGCGCAGGTGCATGCTGCCCTCCTTAGCCAGTTCGGTCACCGGAAAAGACGGATGCCAGGTGTACCAGTCGAGAAACTCACTCAACGCTTGCCGCAGCGTCGGGATTTGCGGTGTCATTTCTACATGGGCGAAGCCGAGCGCGCGCGCGGATTCTCTCGCCGTCGCCGGGAAAGGTTGGGCGAGGGTGGCAAAGGTTGCTGACCGTCGTGCCGGCGCGGCCTGACGCGGCCCGCCCGCAGGTTGTTCGCTTTGCGGTTTGGCGGAGACTTTGACCATCTCTCCAGCCAACCGGTTCAATTCCTCCAGGTCGCCTTTCTCTGCCGCGCGCTGCATGCGCTGTTGCAGTTCGTTGGCAGTATCTCCCGCGACTTGCTGAATACGCAGTTCGGGCGACAGTGAGAGTTCGGCAAAGTAGGTATGCCGTTGAGTATAGAGGTCACTCCAGTCCGGGTCAGCTTTCGCCAGCGCCGTGAGCGTCGCGACGAGTTCATCGCGTAACGTAGCCGTGCGTCTGCCGGTTGAGGCAAAGAGGGCGCTGAAGCCGGGAGAAAAGGGATCGATCACCACCTCAGCCGCGCCGTAGATAGCTTTGGCAAGCTCCATTGCACCGCGCTTCGCCTCGAGGAGACGGCGGAAACCGGTGGCGCGCACTGTCAGTTGTTGGACCTGCGTCCAGTCTTGCCGGTCTACTGCCCGGCGGGTCTGCGCAAGGAGATTCTCAATTGTTGCATCTTGACCTTTCAACTGCTC
>JACQEL010000206.1 GCA_016200595.1 Deltaproteobacteria bacterium | reverse complement strand
TTGCCCATAGTTGGGCCGTTGTCCAGGACGATTTGTAAGCATTCCGCAAAGTGGTCCCGGCAAAACACCCAAGCTTTGAACGTTGACTTGAGGAACCGTCTGGCAATATACTGGTGTTCTGAGTCAGCAATCCAATCCCCCCGCACAAAGATGCCATCTTCAAGCATTCCGGTGCCAACTTCAGATAACTTGATCACGTTGAGGTCAGTCAGTTGGTAGAGTTCCCCGGTGGCCGGATTCTCGGTTTCGAGCACTTGGGCCAGCTCGTTATAGGTCATGGCCGCAGCGGCGTCGGTCTGGCGGCTGAGAAAGAGATTCATGTCAAAGGGTTGATAGACGATCTGGACGTCGGTCGGATTATTAGGGTCAATGCCGTTCTTCACCAAGGCAGCAAATAGCTGGTACTGGTTCCCACAGCACCACGCACCAACCTTCTTGTCTCGCAGTTGGGCGATAGTCGTAATACCACTGTCTTTCCAGGTCACCTCAGTGATCCCAGCACGGGTGAACACCTGAGCAATGTTGTCCAAGTTTACTCCGCGGTCACGCTCGACGAGAAGACTTGGCAGCCAGTCCAGACCAAACTCTGCACGGCCATCTTCCACCACATGCTCTGGGGTACTGTCGGCGCTGCCAGGTAAGATCGTGACCTCCAACCTCTCGTCTTTGTAGTAACCTTGATCCAGGGCCGCATAATAGCCGGCGAATTGAGCCTGGGTTACCCACTTTAGCTGGAGCGCTACTTTGTCGGACTTTTCACTTCCCTCATGGTCGCCACAGGCAGCCACCAGACAGACCAAGACAACCATTATCCAAACGCGCCCGCCTCCCCGCCAACCTGCCATAAGTCCCCTCTTCTCTGCAGTTCAGTAGGGTGGGTCATGACCCACCCTACTGGGTCTGCTTTCTGCAGCGGTAACCTCGGATGTCGGCAGCTTCTTCATTTTAATGCCCGACCTGCTCCCGCGCCTTGTCGACATAGCGTTGGATCAACAGTCGCATGGTCTCGGCGGGTTGGATGCCGATCAAGGGAAAGGCGCCGAGCATGAAGGTTGGGTAACCGACGATGCCAAAGGTCGCGGCCTCGGTTTCATTTTCTTTGATCCGTTCGGTGAGCGCTCCGGTTTTTAAGGCGTGCTCTAATTCGGCGACTGGTAGGCCAATCCCCTCAGCCAAACGGAGCAACGTCGGCAGGGCGCTGATGTCCTTGCCTTCCTCAAATGCCGCAGCAAAGACGACAGTATGATATGCGGCAAATTTTCCTTGCTCCCGGGCGAACTCCGCCCCTTCAAGTGCATAGGCTGAATCGAGCCAACGCTGTGGTAGGCGCAACCCGACCCCTGTTTCTTGCGCCACGCGAAAGATCTTGCCTCTGGCTTCGTCGCCAATCATCTCGCCATTTTTCCAACCCTGATGCCGGCGCGAGATCTGCACGCCCTTCCACACGAGTGCAATCTCTAGCTGGCCATCGAGTTGCTCCATCACTTTCTTGGCCACGTAACATAGCGACGAAGCGTAGTCGTAGTAAATAGGAACAATCACCTGAGACATGGCAGTGAATCCTCGTTTTTGCTAGGTACTGGATCGCTCTGAGCGTTGCAAGGGTGCGGAGGTTGAATTATAAAAGGGGCTATTAGCTCTTAGCTGTTAGCCAGACGGGGAGATAGGATTTATTTTTTCTGTTTTTGCTAAAAGCTAAAAGCTAACTGCTAATAGCTAACGAAAGGAGGGCATCATGGGTCTCATTGAAGTACTCAATCCTACCGCAGAGGCGCGGGCGCCCGAATTGCCTCTCGCGCTGCGCCTTGTTGATTTGCGCGGCAAGACGATCGGGTTTCTCAACAACCGCAAAGCCAACGCTCGCCTCATGCTGGAGCAGGTCGAGGAACTCCTGCACGCCCGTTTTGGCGAATTTACCGTGGTCAAAGGCGACAAGAACGCCTCCTTGGCCGTACCCGAGGCAGTCATGAACCGCCTCTCAGGCTGCGATGCGACACCTTAGGCATGGGCGGTCTCCCAATCTCAGTAATCCCCCACCCTCTGGCGGGGAACAAAGCGGAGGAAGTGAAAAAGAAGGCAGCAGCGATCGCTGATGAAGTGAGCGCGATCCTTACTCAACCGGCCGAGAAACTGGCCCAGGAATACCGCGGACGGTTCTTGCAACCAGCACGAAAACAAATCGGTAGGCAGGCAACGGCGTGAGCAAGTTGCCAGTTCTCAGTGGTCAGTTGTCAGTCAAAAAGAATAGAATTATTTACTGGAAACTGACAACTGGCAACTGGTAACTAACTGCTGACAGACAACTGATGACTGACAACTATGGAATTACATTCCGACAAAATCTCCCTGAATGACTCCCTGGAAGCGGTCAACGACTGGTTTTACGATCAAGGGTGGACCGATGGGCTCCCTATCGTGCCACCCACTGCTGAACGGGTGGAAAAGCTGTTGACTTGGACCGATCGCAACCCTCAGGACGAGCTCGGCCCGGTACCGCCTAAATACGGCATCGCCACGATCGAGAAACTCGCGATCAACGCGGTGATGGCTGGGTGTCTGCCTGAGTATTTCCCGGTCATTATTGCCGCGGTCGAGGCTATGCTGGAGAGTCAGTTCAATCTCTACGCGGTGCAGAGTACCACACATCCGTGCGCTCCGTTGTTGATCCTCAATGGTCCGATCGCTCATGAACTGGGAATGAACGCGCGCTACAACGCGTTTGGTCAAGGGTGGCGACCCAACGCGACCATCGGCCGAGCGCTCCGCTTGATCTTACTCAACGTCGGCGGCGGTACACCTGGGGTGCTGGACCGGGCTACCCAAGGGCAACCAGCCAAGTATTCGTACTGCATCGCCGAAAACGAATGGGAGAACCCCTGGACTCCGCTCCACGTTGAGCGCGGCTTTGCGGCTGAGACCAGCACAGTCACCGTCTGTGGGGCCGAAGGTCCGCACAACATCAATGATCATGTCAGCACCGCCGCTCCTGGCATCCTGACGACTATTGCCAGCACCATGGCGGGCATGGGATCCAATAACGCCTACGCCTTCGGTGAGCCGATCCTGGCATTGGGACCGGAACACGCAGCAATTTTGGCGCAGGATGGGGTTAGCAAAGACGATATTCGGGCCTTTATGTTTGCCCATGCCCGCGTGCCTCGCTCTACCTGGGAAGCGGGGGGGATGTTCGGTATGGGCTTCGCTTCGGAACATCTGTTTCCCGGTGAAGCTGGCGTCCCGCTGATTCGCGCACCCGAACATCTCATGATCATCGTCGCCGGTGGATCTGGTCGCCACTCTTGCTGGATGCCCACGTTCGGTGCCATGACCCGCTCAGTCACCCGGGCGCTGGCACTGAAGGGCGGCACCCCGGCAAAGTCGATACAGGAGTTTCGTTCATAAAAGGTCCAAAGTCCAAGGTCCAAAGTCTAAAGTCCCAAACTAAGGGGGGTGCATAACAAAATCTTGGCTCGGCTCGTACCATGCAGTGTTCGTGCTTCGACAGGCTCAGCACGAACGGCAAATCCTCACCGCCTTCACCCCCAGCCCCGTTCGCCCTGAGCGCGTCGAAGGGTGAACGGCGAGTTTGCCACCAGCTGTGACTGCATTACCAGAAAATTGATATGCACCCAATTAAGGGAGAACGTATGAAACTCAAGGATCAGGTAGCTATTGTCACAGCCGCGGCCGGGGCCGGAATTGGCCAGGCAATTACCCGACACCTGGCATCTGAAGGAGCACACGTAGTGATCAGTGATGCCCATGCCAAACGGCCTCTCGAGCTCGCGCAGGAACTGGGAAAAGAGTACGGCCGTGAGTTCCTCGGCTTACAAGTAGATGCAACGAACAAAGAGCAAGTCGATAAGCTGATACAGACCACTGTGGACAAATACGGCCGTATCGACATTCTGATCAACAACGCGGGCATCAACAAATTGGAGCCGGCCTGGGAAATGTCGGCCGAAACCTGGGACTTTGTCATTCGCACCAATCTCTACAGCACGTTCTACAACACGCGTGCCGTGCTTCCGCACATGATCAAGCAAAAGTCTGGCAAGATCGTCAGCCTGGCGTCAGTAGCTGGCTGGATCGGCTCCAGCGATGGAGAAGCGCACTACTGTGCCGCCAAAGCGGCGGTGATGGGCTACACCCGAGCCGTGGCGGCTGAGGTCGGCAAGCATGGCGTCCGCGTCAACGCTATCGCGCCCGGCTTGATCTACAATGAGTTCCTGCGCCGTATCTATCCGGACGAGGTGTTCCGTTCCGTGGAGAAGCGCACCCCGCTCGGCCGCGTCGGCCAACCGCAAGATATCGCCAACCTGGCGCTGTACTTGGTGAGCGATGAGTCAAGCTTCATCACCGGCGAGGTTATGTGCTGCAGCGGCGGACTGTACGTGCATGCGTAACAGCGTTTATCAGTACTTCGTAACCTGCTACACTTCCCTGCATGAAAGTTGGCTTAGTTGGATTTGCGCGTGCGGGAAAAACTACTATCTTTAATGCTCTCACCGGCCTGAGCGCCGAGGTTGGCGGATTTGAGAAAAAACGCGAGGCGGCGATTGCCGTCGTGAAGGTGCCTGATCTACGCATCGATGCCCTCGCTGAGATCGTCCACCCGGAGCGGAATAAATATGCGGAGGTGACTTTTCTTGACTTCCCTCCACCTGAAGAACGCAAAGCCGGGCTAGAAACCGAAGCCTTGGTACAAATGCGGGAGTCTGAGGCCCTAGCCCAGGTGGTGCGGGCGTTCGACGATCCGCTGGCGACCACGCCACCTGATCCGCTGCGCGACCTGCGGGCGTTTCAGGTTGAATTAATTCTGGCTGATCTGGCGGTGATCGAAAAACGTCTCGAACGGCTGAAAAGAGAGAAGGATAAGGAACGCGAGAAAGAGTTATTAGAGAAGTGTCAGAAGATCCTGGAACAAGAGAAGCCTCTGCGCAATGTGTCCTTTTTCGCGGAAGAACAGCTCTTGCTGTCAGGTTTTGCCTTTCTCAGCCAGAAACCCTTGCTGATCGTCTACAATCTGGCGGAAGACGCCATACAAGACCCATTGCCTCCTCCCATCGCTGAATACACCACAAGTGAAGGGCTCACCATCGTCCCAATTTGTGGCAAAGTTGAGATGGAAATTGCGCAGTTTGAGGAAGAAGAACGCGGCGCGTTTCTCGCTGACCTGGGTCTCGCGGATTCAGCCCGCGACCGCTTCATTCAGCGGGCTTACGCGATGTTGAACCTCATCAGTTTCTTTACCGCCGGACCGATGGAGGCGCGGGCGTGGACGATTACGCGCGGGACGACTGCGGTCAAAGCCGCAAGCAAAATCCATTCAGACATCGAACGTGGCTTCATCCGCGCCGAAGTCATCGCCTATGACGACTACATTCGCTACCGTGGCGAAGCGGGCTGCCGCGATGTGGGCAAAATGCGCCTGGAAGGCAAAGAGTATGTGATGCAGGACGGGGACGTGGTGCATTTCCGTTTCAAGGTGTGACAGGAATATCACAGTTCAGCAACTTGGTGGGTGTATTCCTCTCTATAGATATTCACAAAGGCCACGATCGTGGCCAGGACCACTGGGCCCAGGAAGATACCCAAAAACCCATACGCTTCGAGGCCACCAAGCATACCGAAGAAGAGAAAGATGGTTGGCAGTTTCGTGCGCCCGCCGATGATCAAGGGCTTGAGGATGTTATCCGCACCACTGATGGCCAAAACCCCGTAACCTAAAAGGATGAGCGCCTTGCCCCAAGAGCCCGCTAACCCCAGATAGAAGACACAGGGAAGCCATATCACGGCAGCTCCACCAATCGGTTGAAAAGACGCTAACGCCGCCGCAAAGGCGAAAAAAAGGCTGAAGGGAACTCCCAACCCCCAAAAGGCTAGGCCAACCAGAGCACCTTGAGCGACCGCGGTCGCTACCACGCCCTGCACAACTGCCGATACCGTCTCGTAGAACCGCTGAAAGACCTGATCCTTATGTTCCGGCTCCATGGGGATCAGGTCACGTAGCGTGATATATAAGCCTTCGCCGTCGCGAAACAGAAAGAACAAGCTAAAGCTCATAATGAGAAAATCAAAGAGAAACACAAACAGGTTGCGGGCAATGCCGGTAGCCTGACCGGCAATGAATTGGCTGGCCGCGTTCGCGCCCTGCAGAGCTAATCCTGGCACGTCAATATCAAAGGCCGCGATCTGCGGTCCCCATTTCTGCCACAACTGCCCAAGATAGGTTTCTCGCCAACTGGCAAGGAACTGCTGCAGCTCGCCAGATTGTGTGGCCTCTAAAGTACGCTGATAGAGGGCCAGAGCTTCGGAGGTGAGCACGCTGGTGAAGAGGAACACCGGCACCGCTACCAGCAACACGACCAAGACGGTCATCAGTAAAGAGCTCAGGTTGCGCCGCCCTTGGCACCAGGTGAGGAGCAGCGTGAACAACGGGTAGAAAGTCAACACAAAGATCACCGCCCAGATCAACGGCACCAGGAACAGGGAAAATAACGCGTAGACCTGAACCAGCAAGAACAGGAAAACTGCGAAGAAAAAGGCGGAGAAGAGTTGCTGACGCGACATGACGAATGCGGATTGTAGATTGCGGAATGCGGATTAGAAAATAGGCCGATTACTACCCTCGGAGAAGATGTGTGACCACTTTCCATCGGCGAGAGCCGTGACAAAGGCTAAATCGCCTTCGAGAAAATCGTAGGCCGATAAGTGGGTCGGCTCGACCCACAGCACAGTATGAAACTGCATGTTCCTCAGCTCGCCACGATAGGTCGGAACGTGAAGGAAAGAGAGCGCCACGGTCCGGCCGTTGGGATAGGTGTGTACTGCACGATACAATTCCACGCCAACTGTGGCTTCGATCGCCAACTCTTCGCGTAGCTCGCGTTGCAAGCAAGCCCCCTCGTCCTCCCCTTCCTCAGCCTTGCCGCCAGGGAATTCCCATTTCAGCGGGTGCGGATCTTCGGCACGACGCTGACAGATCAAGAGCTGCCGCCCACACGTGAGCACGCCAGCGGAAACGCGAATGACGGAGGTCATGGAAGCTGAGGAATAAAGCGTAAAACGTAATACGTAATAGAGAACAAGGAGGATTTCTGACTTCTTCTTACGTTTTACGCTTTACGTTTTACGTTTTACGTTCTTAATTCAACCGCGCCATCATGCGAGACATAATCGTACGCACGGCTTCTGCATCCTCGGCATCAGGCACCAGTTCGAGGTAACGCCGAAAGTCCTGGAGCGCCCCCTGTAGATGTCCGAGGCGCTGATGGACGGCTCCGCGGTCACGCACTTCCATGACCAGGTCTGGGGCAACTAGCAAAATCCGGTCGATAGCCGCCAGGGCGCGGGCGAAGTCATTCGCCTGCAGGTAGATGCCTTTCAGATTGTGTAGCATGCGCACCAAGATGTCTTTCTTACTCGCGGGCACCAAGAGCTGGGGGATTTGCCCGAGGAACGGGTTGGCATCACCGTACATCCTACGCAGCTTCTGCGCTAGTTCCTCAAGCGTGAGGGTCGCTCCACCGGCAAACGGATCGAGCACCCTCTCTCCGTCCGCCCCAGTATATTTGACCAGGAAATGGCCGGGAAACCCGACTCCTACCAGGGGCAAGCCGAGCCGGCGACCTACTTCAAGGTAAATCACCGAAAGCGTAATGGGAATTCCTCGCTTGCGGTCGAGGACTTCATTGAGGAAACTGTTGCGCGGGTCATAATACTCGCTCTCATTACCGGCTAGACCTTCCTCATGAAACAACTGGACATTGAGGCTATGGATAAGGTCCCTTGGTTCCGGAGCCTGAGGCAGGCGCGCACGTGCGGCCGTAGCCACCTCATCGAGTCGGCGCAGATAGACGGTAATATCCAAGTCTGGCTGCTCTTCCTGAGCAATCAACAGCGCCGCCTCAGCCAGGTCTAACTCCTCCTCTGGACCACTCACCAATTGAGCAAACCGCTCACGCACTGATGGAAGCATAGGCACCTCTGTTCTCTTGTGTGACAAGTCCACGTTCCCCTATACTGCTAACAAAGCAATCAGTGCGCAAGGGTGCGGGGGTGGACAAAAGAAGAGCCGGTCCCTTATAATCTCCCGGTACTCATATGGTCGTGCCAAGTAGAAGTCCGCTTAGCCAGTTGCTGCGTGCCACCGAAGGTTCCGCTCCCCTTATTATTTTGCCACACGACAATCCCGATCCTGACGCCCTCGCGAGCGCGGCAGCGCTGCGTTTTATTATCCACCAGGCGCAGGAAGACAAGGAAATCATTATCGCCCTGGGAGGCATCGTCGGGCGGGCGGAAAATCGCGCGATGCTACGTTATCTCAACATTAACCTCGTGCCGGTTGGAGAAATTGACTTTTCCACCCATCCGCAGGTTGCTTTGGTTGACACCCAGCCAGGGCGGATCAACAACTCCTTGCCAGAGAATTTTTCTCCAACCATCGTCATCGACCACCATCCAGCGTATGGCTCCTACGCTGCCGTGCCGTTTCTCGACCTGCGTGACGGGTATGGCGCTACCTCAACGATTCTGACTGAATACTTAGAAGAAGCCCATGTTGACGTAGAAAGCAAGATCGCCACTGCGCTTTTTTATGGCATCAACGCCGAGACCCAGGATCTCGGTCGCGAAGCCACCCCGCAGGATGTTGAGGCGTGTCAATTCCTCTATCCTTATACGAACAAACGCCGCCTGGCAAAAATCCAAAACGCCCGGGTGCCACGTGAGTATTTTAAGGTATTCCGCGACGCTATCGAAGAGGCGATGCTGTACGACACTGTGGTCATCTCGGTTCTGCACGAGGTGCAATACCCGGACATGGTCGCGGAAGTCGCCGATTTTCTGCTCCGTCTGGACGAAGCCGAATGGTCGATGGCCATCGGTCACTACAACCAGAGTCTCTACGTCTCTTTGCGGACCACGAACCGTGATGTGAATGCCGGCGAGATTCTGCAGAAGGTGCTGGGGAGCAAATCGGCGGGCGGACACGACATGATCGCCGGCGGGCGCGTCAAAGTGACGGAGAAGGGTGTAGGTGTGGAAAAGGCAGCCGTACGCATCAAAGACCGTCTCCTCAAGGCCATTGGGGTGGATGCTTCGTCGGCACGAGATCTGGTGCGGTAACAGTTAAACTAAGGAGGAGAACATGGCGCTGGCTCGTATCCCACGTTATACCAACCCTGGTCTTATTTCATTTGACAAACTCCCTTCGGGCATCGCCCATGAAGTCGTAGTGTTGCAGGCGGAAGACCGCGGCGAATCCAAAGGTGTGCTCTACACCAAGGGGGGCGAGAAAACCGTAGTGTGTCTCATGCACCCGCGTGGCGATATGAGCCGCCACTATGCGATTCCTTACCTGCTTGAGGCAGGCTACGCCGCGTTCGGGCAGGAGGGGCGCTGGCCCAATAACGATATCGCCTGCATTCATGAAATGCTGGTGCCGGACATCGCGGCGAGCATGAAGTTTCTTAAAGAGCAGCGCGGTTTTCAGCGGATTGCTGTTATCGGCAACAGTGGCGGGGGTTCACTCTACTCCTTCTACCAAGCCCAGGCGGTCACCCCTCCTCCAGGGCGGTTGACCCATACCCCGGCCGGCGATTCCTA
Source organism: Deltaproteobacteria bacterium (assembly GCA_016200595.1). GTDB lineage: Bacteria > Desulfobacterota > Binatia > Bin18 > Bin18 > JACQEL01. The sequence goes on along the minus strand of JACQEL010000206.1, from coordinate 2,568 downwards.
TGATCTCAACCGTTTTACTCTGCCCCCGGCAGACGGCATCGTTATTCTCGCCGCGCACCTCGGAGAAGGGAAGTTCTTGCAGAATGCCCTTGACCCGTCAGTCACGGACGAGAATGATCCGCTCTCGTGCGACCCCAGTCTTGATATGTACAACCCCGCCAACGGATTTCGCGAACCGCCAGAGCCCAGCAAGTATAGCCAGGAGTTCAGTCAACGGTACCGGGCGGCGCAGACGGCACGGGTGGCGCGCATTGACGCCATCGCCCGTCACTATATCGAAGAACAGCGCTACTTCCAGGAGCTGGTACGCCAATCGGAGTTTGACGGCTGGCCGCTGGAGCGCCGTGCTTTTATCAGTCGGCGGGCCCTGGTGGGTCGCTACATGGAGATCCACCGGACCGAGGCCAACCTCACGTACTGTGATCCATCCATCAATCCCTCGTCTCGTGACATGGGCTCGCTCTGGTCACCACGTCCGGACCTGTTCAACTATATGGAAGCGGGCTTTGGCAAATACCAAACGCCGCGGGCCTGGCTGAGCACCTGGTCTGGCCTGTCGTCTCGTGCGGCGGTCCTCGACAACTTGCCCAGCGTCACCATTCCGACACTGGTCGTCAACTATACGGGTGACCATGCGATCTATCCGCAGGAGTCTGAAGCGATTTATCAGCAATCCCCAGCTGCGGATAAGCAGTTCGCCCAGGTCGATGCCGACCACTTCGGCTATCCGCTCAAAAGCAAGCCAAATTCTGGCGGAAGAGACGGATCCATGAAAATCATCGTGCAGTGGCTGCGGGACCGGTTCCCGACAAGATAGCAGATGGCGTATGGCTCGTTCGCTGCGCTCACTTTATGGCTCGCTCCCTCCGGTCGCTCTATGGCGTATGGCCCACTCGCTGCGCTCGTTCTATAGCAAGGCATTCTTCATCTGCCATCAAGCGAGTGAAACGAGCGGGCCATCAAGCGACCAAAGGGAGCGAGCTATCCGCCATCAAGCGAGTGAAACGAGCGGGCCATAGAGCGAACGTAGTGAGCGAGCCGTCTTATGCGTTTTGGCATCAACTTCTTCCCCTCGGTCGATCCAACTCATCTCTCCGGATATGAGTATTACCAACAAGCGTTAGCCTTAGCTGCTCGCGCTGATGAGCTAGGCTATCACCATATCCGCACTGTCGAGCACTACTTTCGCGGCTACGGTGGTTACTCCCCTAGCCCGGTGGTTTTCCTCACGGCGGTTGCTCAGCGCACCCGACGGGTGCGTCTGGTGACCGGCGCGGTTCTCCCTGCCTTCAATCATCCCATCAAGCTGGCGGCCGAGTTGGCCATGCTCGACTGCTTGTCCGATGGACGCCTCGACGCCGGATTCGCTCGCGCCTTCCTCCCGGAGGAATTCGATGCCTTCCAGGTATCGATGGACGAAAGCCGGCTGCGGTTCGAGGAAGGGATCGCCGCGGTTAAACGCTTGTGGACTGAGGCAGAGGTACGGTTTGAGGGGTCTTTTCATCAGTTTGGTCCGCTCCCACTCTTACCTCGGCCGGTGCAGCAACCACACCCACCGATCTGGATCGCCGCTATCCAGACGCCAGAGTCGTTCGTGTGGGCCGGGGAGCAAGGTTATAACCTGATGATCGTGCCTTATTTGAGCGCGTTCGACTCGGTGGCGGACAACCTGCGCGCCTATCGCGAAAGCTATAAACGCGCGGGACACGGGGCAGGTGGTGGGAAGGTACAGATGTCGTTCCATCTGTACGTCGCCGAGGATGGCGCGACTGCCCGCCGCCAGGCGCAGACGCTAATGGAGGAGTACATCCGCTTGTTCAGGCAGTCGGCTACCACCTGGATAGGGCGGACTTCCGGCCAGTATAAAGGCTACGAGCAATTAGTGAATATTTTGGACGCCATCACCTATGACCGTGTCCTGAAGGAAGGGCGGGCGTTAATCGGCGATCCCGTAGAGGTCGCGGCGCAAATGCGCGCGCTGATCGCCCAATTTGGGCCGGTCGAGCCCAGTCTGCAGGTGATGTACGGCGATATCTCCGCAGCAGCCACACATCGCAGTTTAGAACTCTTCGCCACTGAGGTCATGCCACGGTTGGCTGACTTGTCTAGTGATCCGGCTTCGTGAAGTCAGGAAAGGTCGATAGCATCCTGGTTCAAACATGAACTCCATCTTTTTGAGCTTCACGGTACCAGGCATATTCTCCGCGGAGGTAGTCTTCCTCATCCACAGGAAAAGCTTCATTGAGTCATTTCCTCATGGTGTCATTGATTCAATTTTCTCTCTCCTCTCCGCAGGTTGGACACGGCAGGTGCCTTTCTCTTTACTCTTGTTGTCGTCCTCCTAGCAAGAGAGTTGTGTGCACAGCCGGCCCGGCTGTGCCACCCTGACTAAATTGAACCACACAACATTGGTACACCGCAGCACTTCTTGAGAGCCCTTCTCCGCCCGACCATGAACTGGTCGGGCTACAGCACGGCGCCGGCTGAAGCCGGCTTGAAGCCTCCTTGAGGAGGCGCCGCATCGTAGCCCGGCGATTGATCGCCGGGCGGAAGCGCAAGAACAGATTG
>JACQEL010000189.1 GCA_016200595.1 Deltaproteobacteria bacterium | reverse complement strand
GCGCAGGTCCGGCAAGGCATGCCGTTCACTCTAGAGGAGACCGACATCTCGCTCGACCCCGAGTTGGAGGCCCGTTTCGGTCAAGAAATTCCGGTGCTTTTCATCAACGGCCGTAAGGCATTCAAGTATCGCCTGACTGCGGGTGAGCTGCGCCGGAGGCTAGCGCGGGAGAGCCCCGTAACTTGAGAAGGAATGGAGTGCGCGTATGACTGATGCGGTTGTCATTCTCGTCACCGCCGGCTCTGAAACTGAGGCCGAGGCTATTGCCAAGGCATTAGTCGAAGAGCGGCTTGCCGCCTGCGTCAATATCCTCAGCCCGATTCGTTCGATCTACTGTTGGCAAGGTAAGGTTGCCGATGACCGTGAGTGGTTATTAGTGATCAAGACCCAGGCTGAACGCTTTGCTGCGGTCGAGGCTAAAGTGCAAGCTTTACATTCCTATCAAGTACCAGAAGTCATCGCCTTGCCCATTGTCGCGGGCGCGGAAGGCTATCTCCGCTGGCTGCAAGAGAGCGTATCCGAGCCGCGGCCGTAAGGAAGCCAAGCAAACACCGCTGACTGACGCGCGCGGCTCCGAACTGCCTATGCTTCCTCTGTCACTAACTCAAACAACTCGGCATTCGGCAGCACGCCGCCGAGGTTGGTCTTGATCGCATCGAGAGCAGTCCGCAGGTGGCGGAAAACCACGCGGTCGCGCAAAGCGACGAGCGTCTGGGCATTTTCCTCCAAGAAGCGCGTGATAACGGTGTGGGAAACCAGCTCTAGACCTTTGAGGTCAAGCACGACCTTCTGATGGCCGGCACGAATCGCCGCATGAATGCGCTGGAGCACTTCGGTGGCGCTGCTGGCATCAAGCACCCCTTCGAGCCGGAGCGTCAGAGCCTTTAACTGGTCGTTGCGAATCGCGCGAGTACACAGGAGCATGCCATGCAATTGTCGCTTTTTTTCTCCTACCGCGTCCTTGAGGGTGGAAATGAAAGACGTCTGTTCCTGCACCGGGATGGGCCGGGAGAGGTGACTGAGGAGTTGCATAGTTTCGGTATAGACGCCGGGCGGGTCGTTACGGAAAAGCCGACGTTGCTCGTAGTTAGCGAAGAGGTTGTGGAGGCTCCGTCCTTTCCAGGAAAATACCCGTCGCCAGATCGCACTCTGCCGGTAGACTTGCTGGCGAGTCCAGTGCAGACCATTCTGCAAAGCCTCTGGCGTCATCAGCTTCGGTTGAAAAACTACCTGAGAACCGTCGTAGCACGAGAAGTCCTGATGGAGCAGCCGGCCCTCACGCTCCAGTGCGAGAAACAGAGCACTTTGGTGGTGCGGGGTGAATACCGAAAAGAGCGGTAGGCCAATCCGGGCATCCAGGCAAAAGTGGGCTGTGCGTTCGAAGACCCCTTCGTCATCAGTATCGTACCCGAAGACAAAACGTACCACGCTGAGAATTCCGTGAGCCGCTAACTGTCGCAGAGAGGTAGCCAGGTCAGCAAGCGCCTCCTGCGGTGCAAGGGCTTCTGTGGTCAGATACTGGGCAGAGATCTGTTCGCCATCAAAAGACAGCGCGCGACAACCGTTCTGTCGGGCCGAGTGCAACAGTTCAGGTTTGGCTGCCAAGGTCAGACTCGCTTGGGCGATCCACTGATGCTTGAGCGACCCCATCCGACGGATCAGGTCCGTCGCGTATGCGAGCGGTTCCCCTAAAGTGTCCCCGTGAAAAGCGATCCAAGTCGTAGCCGGCAGGGAGCGTAAATCTTGTTTGATAATGTCGATAGGAAGACGGCGCTCCCCTTGCGAACCGAGCAATGACACGACATGGATGGGCAGGGAGCCCGCCATCGGACGCTCCCAACCAGAGTGGTTATGTCCTTCCTTCATGTGTCCTTGCCTCCTCTTCCTCTCCCTGTAAGCCGAAGCATCCTATCTTGCTCTGCACTGTCCGTCGAGGGGATCTCGTCAGGTTTTCGTACACCTACGGCAAAAGGCCGGGCTGAGGCAAATTCTCTGGGACTCGGCTCCGTCGAGGTGCGATTTCCACTTTTTCAGCAATCTTCAGCGCTCGGCCCAGCGATCATCTTCCTCGACGATAATGACCCGCAGCCCGCTTCTCGCTATCTCTTGGGCTCGCGTCGCGGCCTGCTCTGGTCTGGGAAATGGCCCCACCCGCACTTGATAATAGCGTAATAACCCGGTGGCCATGGGACTAATATACACGTCAGGGTAACGTTTGATGACCTGCGCCTTGAGCAGAGAGGCTTTTTCAGCATCAGCATAGGAGCCGAGTTGCACGGCGTAGGCAACCGCTAGGACCGGCGCGGCTCCAGACAACACCTCAATACGGACCGGCGCGGTGCCCGGCTCGTAGATGCCGATACTGCGGGCTGCGGCATAGGAGAGGTCGATCACTCGGTCGCCGACGAACGGCCCGCGGTCATTGACGCGCACTTCAATTGATTGCCGCGTTCTTTGGTTGGTTACCATCACCCGGGTTCCTAACGGTAACGTCGGGTGTGCAGCGGTGAGTTCGTACTGGTTATAGATCTCACCGTTGGCGGTGCGCTTACCATGAAACCCGGGGCCGTACCACGAGGCTATGCCCGTCTGGATAGCTCCACGAGTGCCTGGACCCAGGGGGGGAACAGCAGAGGGCACCGCCGGTCGCCAGGGGGCACTGCACCCCCCGAGCGTGAGTGCCAGTATTGCGCCGATTAACCACCACCTACGCGTCACCACCATGGCGGGGGGAATTATAAAGAAGCGCGTAGTTCGTCGCAACGAGAAGAGGGGCTGGGGGTCGGGGGCCAGAGAAAGGCCAGAGAAAATTGTCACCGTTACGAAACCCCGATCCCCGACCCTTGGCCCCCGACCCCTACTCTTTACTTCCCGCCTCTCGTCAGTATATGTCTACGGGGGTCCGTCCTGAGACGAAGGAGGTTCAGGCATGAAGTTTTTCATGTTCCACTGAGGTGATGCCGCAAGTGCGGGCCGAGGTCGATCAGAACCTCTTTACGCGGCTCGGTGCTGCGACCACTTCCAGCAGGCCACACGAAGTGCGAGTATAACTCGGAGCAGGTTCGAGAAACATTTGGCAAATTGTCGGGGCAGCCCCATGTGGCTGCCCTTCTTGTAGGACACGGCACGTCGTGCCCTTGTTCCATAGGAGACCGATCTTGAAAATAGCTTTCCCTTCCCTCGCCTTTTTCCAGGCTCTGCAAACCTTGCTGCGCCAAGACGAGCCGCGTTTTCGTCGCCTGGGCTTTATTGACACGACCTTCGGTGTGCACGTCATCGGTCCGAACGGCCAGGAGTGGCGCTATCTGCTGGCCTTCGAAGTGTTTGACTGCCGTGAGGTGACAGAGGTCAACGGTTTTGATCTGGCTGCCATCGATTTCGTGCTCAAAGGCGACCTCTCAGCCTGGGTCGAAATGCTGGAGAACATCACGCACCACGCGGGCGCGGACGTGACGCACTCACTCAACACGCTCACGCATTTCGGCGAACGTCTGACCATGCTCTATGACGATCCGGACAACCGCGACAAATTCTTTCGTTTTCAGGAGAGCCTACAAGAATTTTTCGACCTGGCGGGGAAGCTGGAGATCGAGTTCGTGCCAGGCCCAGGGCAAACAGTTACTGCTTCTGCGTGAGGTGCGCTCAAGGGAAGTAGGGTGGGTGACGACCCACCCTACGACTCTTCAGCAAACAACCGGTCGAGGTCACGCGCGCGGAGTATCTTGCCGCGCCCCTTTTTCAGCTCGGCAATTCCCCTCTGGATCTCGGCCACGAACTCCTGGTCTGAGAGAATCGCCAAAGTTTCTTTCCAGCTCTCGAATTCTTCGTAGCTAATCAGGACAGCCGTCGCCCGGCCATTTTTGGTGATGGTGATTTCTTCCTCCGTGGTCGCAATAGAAACGCTACGGCAAGATATGGATTCGATGATAACACTAGCTGATTGTGTGCCACTGGCGGCTCGTCCGCCAGTGCAACCGACCACACGGGTAGCTTGCTACCCGTGGCACCCGAAAATCCATGTCTTGGTGTGTTTTTTCTATAGTTACTTGTGGCGTCCGGCGCTCAGCGACTAGTAAGCTTCCAGAAACCGACACCAAGGGTTGCCAAAATTGCTAGACCTATAATAGCCGCGAGGATCTCTAATGTGGTCATCGTTCCTCCCGAATCTGCTCAATCAGTGTCCGGATATAGCGCCGTTGCCACCAGAGCACGAACATAAGTCCTACTGTAACGAGCAGTCCTCCCGCTGCCAAGATGAGCCGCAAGGGTTTCGGTTCACCGAGCAGTAAGCCGATGGAACCGCCTCCAATTGCCAGGGCAGCGACTGCTGTCACTCTGAGCAATTCAGTCTCGAACTTAATTCGCTCAGCCTCTCTATCCGCCACCAGCATGTTACTCCTTACCCTTCGTCGTTTACTAAGTTTTCGCTCCTGATGCAATTCGGGAATCGTACCTATGTTGGCTGCACGGGTGCTGGAAGCGCCACGGGCAGCTGGTCTGCCCGTGAGGTTCACACGGGTGAACAAGTCACCCGTGGCACCCAGCGAACGTCTGACGATGCTCTACGAGGATCCCGACAATCGTGACAAATTCTTTCGTTTTCAGGAGAGCCTGTAAGAATTTTTCGACCTGGCAGGGAAGCTGGACTTGGAGTTCGCGCTAGGCACCGGGCAAACAGTCACTGCTTCTGCGTGATACTCAAGGGAAGTAGGGTGGGTCGTAACCCACCCTACTATAGAACTACACAAACAGGCACGAGGCGGAGTGTACGACTCTTTCGTGGTTTGATTTAGCCGACAAAGCTCTCGTCTACACAGGCAACTTGTACAGGCGTAGAGCATTCTCTCCCAGAATTTTCTGCTTTGCCGACTCGGAGAGCTTGGGATGTTCCCAGATTATCCGCACCGAATTGGGAAATTTGGCGTCATGATGCGGATAGTCAGAAGCGTAGATAATCCGCTCCTCGCCCAGGACTTCGACCGCCAGCGGCAGCGCTGCTTCATCGGGGTCGCAGGAGAAGAAGAGTTGCTCGCTGCGCGCGTACTCACTGGGCAACTTCTCTAGAGTCTTGCCTTTCTCGCCAAAGATCTCCAGCATCGGCTTGTATTTGTCATCGAATCGTTCGATGAAATACGGAACCCACCCTACGCCAGCTTCGAGCAATGCCCAGCGCAGCTTGGGGAAACGATCGAGGACCCCACCGAAAATGAGCTGCCCCAAGGCGATTATGTGGGGGAGCGAAACTAGAGCGAATGTCAGGCTAAAGTCCCGATGGACAATGCGCTGCAGGTTGTCCGGGTGACGCTGAAGGGAGATATGGAGGCAGATGGGGATGTCGAGCCGCTGGCATTCCTCGTAGAGGGGATAAAAGTAGGGATCGTCTAAGGTTTTCTCGTTCGGATTGGCAGGAGCAATCATGGCAGCAACACACCCTAGCTCGGTGACACAGCGGTTGACCTCACGCGTGGCTGCCTCGATGTCATGCAGGCAGGTTACCGCCACTCTCTTGAGGCGCTCGGACGCGACACTGCAGTAGTCCGCCAACCAATTGTTATAGGCGCGGCACACCGCACTAACCAGTGGCAAGTTGCGATACTGGTTAGAGCCAGAGCCACCGAGCAAAATACTCGGAAAGAGCACGTCGATGTCACGACCTTCGACGGCCATGTCTCGTAGGCGCCGATTGATACTGAGCCCAGCCGCATCAACCTGCCCCGGCTCATGTGAATCTTTCTCACCCCGGCCCGCATAGCGAAAGGCCAAGGCTCCATACCCGAGCGGATAGGTCCCGCGGAAAAGCCAGAGAGAGTCTGGGATGAGGACCCCGTCAATCAGAAAAAAGGTATCTGCATCGGCATAAGGTCTGACCAGGCGGGGACACTGCGCTTTGAATTCTGGCTCGATGTACTTCGCAAAAGTCTCTTCGGTCTCCAAGACGTGGCCATCACCGTCCACCACCAGCACCCCAGGTGCCACTTGCTTGGACGCTGTTTGCAGGCTGTAAGTCCTTTGTTGTGCTCTCGTCGCCATTGGTCTCCCTCCTTTTACCGCTTGTCCACGGTTTTCAGCAGCGTATCGCCTGTGGCACTGCCGGTGACAGTGGCTCCACCAGGGTCCTTCCGGGTCGGCAGCATATCAAGAAAGGGGAAAAGTTGCTGCTGGCTGATTGCAAAAATACGCCGTAGCTCAGCGACAGGCTGACGATGCTCGTCCACACGTAAACTGCGGTAGGGATAGTCTTCCATGTGATACACCAGCAGCGCGGCTGACTGCCGACCGCGATAATCGCCACCCGTGGCATCCCCAGCTTCTAGAGCTTTCAACAACCGTTCAGGTAGCTCGTCGTTGGCATGAGCGGTAAAAGCGCGGGCCATGGCTGCCACGGTGGTTTCGTCCACCATCATGTTGGCCGCTACTGCGTAGCCCTCTCCGACAAGGTGACCATGCCAGGGAATACAGTCTTTGCCTGTAAACGCGGCGGCGTTGCCGTGACTGTCCACCACGCTAAGTTGTCGTCGCTCCCGTCCTGGATCATCAACGATCAGTCTATCTAGCGTCTCTTGCGCGCTCAGCCCCTGCTCCAGCAGCTTGAGGCCGTCAATGCCCAAGTAAGGATTGACGAAAGACTGAGTGGCAATCGCGCCCACTCGCGGTTTGGCGAAGGGACAAAGTGAACCTACTGCAGGAACCGCTGTACACACCGCTACTCCCACCATACCTGTGCGTGGACAACGAGCGGCGATAGAAAACGTAGTTAGCACGAACATAGCCTGCCCCCTTAATGTGTCATGCGAGAAATTTCTCTTGCATTTTGCTGTATTCTGGAGAAAAAGAGAAGGTAATGAACACGTCCGGCGTCAAGAGAAGTCTGAAGGCAAATGAAACTCGTCCGGTGTCCGGCGTCAAAGGGGAAATCGGAGTGCAAGATGCCATCAATCGCACGCTTTGAAGATGTCCAGGCATGGCAACGGGCCAGAGAGATGGTGCGTGAGATTTATAAAGTCTGTGCCGAAGGTCGTTTGAGTAGAGACTTCGGCTTAAGAGACCAACTCTGCCGTGCAGCAGTATCTGCTATGAGCAACATAGCCGAGGGATTTGCCAAAAAGAGCGACCGAGACTTTGCTCACTTTCTGGATATCGCCAGAGGATCAGCCATAGAAGTACAATCTTTACTCTACGTAGCTTTAGACGTGGGCTATATTGAAGAAGGTGAGTTCAAAAGGTTATACGAACTGTCTGAGGCAACAGCTTCTTTTATAGGTGGATTCACTTCATATCTGCGGAAACATGTCTAATCCTAAGGTTTCTCAACTCTAGAAAGGCAAGCTATGGCCCTATCATCTCCTTACCCGAAACAGACGCCAGACGCCGGACGCCGGACGCCGGACAACATAGACCCCATTTCCCTAGAGATCTTATGGAACCGCCTGATCTCGATCGTCAACGAACAGGCCACTGTCTTACAGAACGCCTCGTTCACCACCGTCGTGCGCGAGGCGGGCGATTTATCAGCCGGCGTATTCGACACACAGGGGAATATGATCGCCCAAGCGGTGACCGGCACCCCGGGGCATATCAACACCATGGCACTAGCCGTGCGCCACTTTCTCAAGGAGTACCCCTGGGAAACTTTGCAGGATGGGGACAGCCTCATTAGTAATGATCCCTGGCTGACCTCCGGCCATCTCAACGACTTCACCGTGGTGACGCCGATCTTTCAACACGGGAAACCAGTGGCGCTGTTTGCCAATACCTGCCATGCGGTGGATGTTGGCGGACGCATGCTCGGCGCCGATGCACGTCAGGTATTCGAGGAAGGGATCTATGTGCCAATCCTGAAACTCTTTCGCGCCGGTCAGCCCAACCAAGATTTGTTCCGCCTGATTAAGCAAAACGTCCGCACGCCAGAATTAGTCGAAGGCGACCTCATGGCCCAGGTTGGTAGCAATGAGGTCGGTGGCGCCAAGCTGCTCGAATTCATGGATGAATATGGCTTCACCAGTCTCGCTGCACTCTCCGCAGCGATCCTCACCACCTCAGAGCAGGCCATGCGCCAGGCGATTACTGAGTTGCCACCGGGCACCTATCACCATGAGATTCGTATGGACGGGTTCGATGAGCCGATCACCGTAAAAATTAAGGTGACTGTGCAAGGCTCCGATTTATTTGTCGACTATGCTGGTACCTCGCCCCAGTGCGACCGCGGCATCAATGTGCCATTTGCGTACTGTGTGGCCTACACCACGTACCCGTTGAAGTGTGCGGTTTCGCCGCACGTCCCCAACAATGAGGGAAGCTTCCGACCGATCCACATCAGTGCCCCTGCAGGCTGCATCCTGAACTGTCAGTTTCCTGCGCCGGTGGGCGGGCGGCACATCATTGGTCATTTTCTCTCGACCGCGGTGTTTGGCGCACTGGCGCGGGTCATTCCCGACCGGGTACTGGCAGACGGCGCAGCCAACATTTGGATCACGCAATTCACCGGCAAAGAGCAGACCGGCAAGAATTTTACCTATGTATTTTTCTCCTCCGGCGGCATGGGCGCGCGACCGGATAAAGACGGCATCTCGGCTACCGCCTTTCCCAGCGGTATCCAGGGAGTGCCAGCAGAGATCATCGAAAATGTCTCACCATTGGTGATGGAACAGCGCGCGTTAGTCCCGGACTCGGGCGGCCCGGGTAAGCATCGTGGCGGCCTCGGACAGGAAATGATTCTGTCCGTGCGCACGGCTGAGCCGGTCGTGCATTCGGCCATGTACGACCGCACCAAATTCCCGGCTTTAGGGTTTGCGGGTGGAAAGAACGGCGGGCTCGGAGAATTCTTTTTGTCCGACGGCACTCATCCACATCCCAAGGCGCAATACCGCCTCTTGCCGGACCAGAAGGTCATACTGCGTTTACCGGGAGGAGGGGGATTCTTTTCTGCATTTGAGCGCGACCCAGAACTCGTCCGCCAGGATGTCCTCAACGGTTATGTCTCACTGCCAGCCGCTCGCGAACAGTACGGTGTCGTGTTGAGTGAGGGACTCGAGATCGATTGGGAGCAGACACAGAAAATTCGCAGGCAAGACACGTCGCAGGCAAGTCTAAAAGAGGTCAACAACAAGTCAAAACAAGTCAAAGCCAGTAGGGAGTGAGGCCATGCCGAGACAGAAGTTACTCCAGCCCGAGTTCGGTTCCGACCTGGTCGTGAACCTCATACGTGCCTTTGGTATCGAGTACGCCGCCATGAACCCGGGGGCGACCTTCCGCGGGATTCACGATTCCATCGTGAACTACGGAGATAACCAACAGCCTGAACTCATCCTCTGCTGCCATGAAGAGATTGCGGTGAGCTTAGCACACGGCTATGCCAAGGCGGCGGGCAAGCCGATGGCAGCGGTGGTCCACGATATCGTGGGGCTACAGCACGCAAGTATGGCGATCTTTAACGCCTTCTGCGACCGCGTGCCGATTCTGGTCTTGGGGGGTACCGGCCCGATGGACACGGCGCGGCGGCGGCCCTGGATCGATTGGATCCACACCGCCCTGGTCCAGGGCAATCTCGTTCGGGATTATGTCAAATGGGACGATCAACCGGCAAGTGTAGCCGCTATTCCTGAAGCCTTCGCCAGAGCCTATCGCATTGCCATGACTGAGCCCAAGGGACCGGTCTACCTCTGCTTCGACGCCGATCTGCAAGAAGGGCGGCTCGACCGACCAATCCCACTGCCGGACCCCGCCCGGTTTGCTCCAGCCTTTCCGCCCCAGGCGGATGCGCGGGTCCTGGCAGACGCCGCCAGGCTTTTATGCGAGGCGGAGTTTCCCGTGATCCTGGTTGAGTCGTTGATCCCGCACCCCAGGACTCTGGCTGCCCTCCAACAGCTTGCCGAAGTGCTGGCTGCGCCAGTGATCGACCTGGGTGATGAGTACCGCGGTCGTTCTTGTTTTCCTAATACTCATCCCTTAGCGCTTTCCGGGGTGAAGAGAGAAATGATCCGCGAGGCTGACGTCATCCTGGCCCTGGATGTACAGGATTTCCTCGGGACCTTGGGAGAAGTGGATAGAACTACACGTGAGGTCAAGCCGGTCAGCGATC
>JACQEL010000188.1 GCA_016200595.1 Deltaproteobacteria bacterium | reverse complement strand
TCGACGGAGAGTTTGCCGGAGATGAGGCGGGGGAGAAGCAAATCGCGAGTCTTGATGAGTAGTTCGTTTGACTCCAACAACGTTCCGAGCTGTTTGAAGATTGAGCTGGCATATTCTGCGTTGTTGGCTAGTTCTGGCGTTTGTCCAATCCCAAAGGGATTGCGAGATACAGCCCAGGGTTGCAAGGTACGAGCTACCCTGGGACCGTGGGAGCGGTTATCATCAACCCCACCGGGGTTGTGACCCTGCGGCGCGCCGATGATGACGCAACCCCCTTGGGGTTGGGGATTATCCGCGACACGATGCCCTGTGTTGTTCCAACCCTGGGCTGGAGGGTGAAATCCCGTTGGGATTTTCAGAGGGCGATTCACGCAACGGCCTCCGCTTCCTCCACCATGCTAGGCGGGAACTGGATGTCGAGGTTTTCGACGGAGAGTTTGCCGGAGATGAGGCGGGGGAGAAGCAAATCGCGAGTCTTGATGAGGAGTTCGTTTGACTCTAATAACGCTCCGATCTGTTTGAAGATTGGCCCAGCATATTCGTTGAATCGAACAATCAGCGAAGCTTGCGGCATGAAAATCGGAATGATCTTGAATGTGTCCACGATAATGTTGTCGAACACACCCGATTTCGAAATGCCTTTGATGTATGCGATGGCGTTCTTCATCGAGAGGAAATGAAAGTACACGTCGCCTTCTTCCTTTGGCGACAGCGCGTAGCAGGTCTGATTCATAGCCATATCTCGATAGGCCAGGCAAATCTTCCCGACCGTGCCACGAGCAGTGATGAAGATCGTGTCCTTTTTGTAGAGTTGGCTATTACAGCTATCGAGACCCTTCTGCGTGATCGATCTTTCCGTCGTCAGAACGTAGAAGCTGTCACTGGCATCTTTTGGCGTGAAAAAGGGAATGTCTCCATCCCAATAAGCGGGATTGTCCGTGTTCGGAGTCCCACCACTCATTACACGAAATACCTTGTTGCTCGGAACAGGTGTCCATCCATCTGGCACGCCCCTCATAACCTTCACCTTTTTGTGGCCGGGGAATCGGAGGCGGACGAACCACTCGCGGTAGATTTCCTCAGCCATTTTTTCCAGCAGTGAGATGCGCCGTTTGTTGTTTTCAATTAGCTCATCATATGCCGAGAGAATCGCGGCGATTTTGCGTTGAAGAGGTAAATCGGGGCATTTAACTCCTATGCGTTCAAAAACTGATTTAGGGACAATCGGGGTATCGATACCCGAGTTGTATGCAAAAATGAAAGGGGTGCATGCCCTCAAGAGGTAGTAAACAAAACGAAAATGATTCTCATTGTTTACGACAATTGAATTGATTTGCTGGTTGGTTAGTGATGCGCGACTTGTGATACCCATCTTGCCAAATCCGAAGCTTAGACTTGTGAACATCACGGTGTTCTTGGGAATCACCTGATTCCTAAACTTCTCAAGAGCTTTGCTGGAAACGCGAGTCTCTGTTAGCGTTACGTACAGATGATCCCAGTCCAGATCTTTTGGCGAAACAAACAGTTCATCTCCATCGAAGTAATGAGGTTCATTCTTAGGTGGCGTTTTTCCGGTAACGACTCGGCCTAAGCTCCGGATCTGTTTAGTCTGCCATGTTGTCATAGCTCACCGGCCAAGGCTTTTATGTTTTTTCCAATAATGCTTTCTAGGGTGTTGGTGTCTCGGTTTCGTTCTTCAAGCTCATCGTTCAATTGCAAAAGCTCCTCAATGAACTCCTCTTCCGTCTTCCCATCCTCCTCAATTACCACGCCGACGTAGCGGCCGGGATTCAGCGAATACTCCTGCTCTTCCACCTCCGCCGGGCTAGCGAGTTTGCACAGGCCGGTCACATCTTCATATTCCGCCTTGGGAAATCGTTCTTGCAACCAGTGGATGTGTTGGTAAAAGCTTTCGGCGTTCTTCACGTCCGTGTGCAACTCTTCCAGTGCGGTCTTCAGCGCCCTAGTCTTGCGATCAGTGGCTGTGCGCTTGCCATTGGTCTGCGCCTGCTCAGCCTCCTGCTTCTCGTGCTGGCGCACGGTTTTGTCCAACTGCTTCAAGCCGTCATGCAGCGCGGCAAAGAAGGGATCGAACGCTTCGCGCAACTGGTGCTGGGCTCTGTTCATGGTGGAACAAGCATCTTGCCTGTTTGCTTTTCCATTCGCAGGCTGGAAGCCTGCACCACACTTTTCCCGATATTGCTCGTAGCGGCTCTGGAGTTTGTCGAGCCCAGACCATTGCTTCACGAGTTCAGCCACGGCCTGTTTGCCGGCGGCGTCGTCTAGCACTGCAAGCAGTTGCGCGGAGACGGGTTCGACGCGGGTCTTGTTCTCGATGAGTCGTTCCATTCCTGCCGCGAAGTAGCGGTCAATGAGTTGCACGAACTTTTCCCGGCGGCCTTTGTGGAGTTGGCTGATGATGGTGACATTCTGGACCTGCTCGTCGGAGAATTCGCGATGGGCGCGGTCAATCTGGATGAAGATGTTGCGGACATCAATGAAAAGGATGCGGTCGTCGGCTTTGGCCTTATCGAAGAACCAAAGTGTAGCCGGGAGCGTGACAGTATAGAACATGTTCGAGGGCAGCGTCAGCATCGCATAGATAAGATTCTGCTCGATCAACGTGCGGCGGATGTCGGCCTCGGAATGGCGGGCGTCGGAGGCGGAGTTGGCCATGACCAGCGCAGCGCGACCCTGCGGTTTCATCGAAGTGGCAAAAAGATTGATCCACAGGTAATTGGCGTTGGGGACGGTTTCCTTGCCCTGGTCCGATTTCTTGACCTTAGATTTGTTGCGCGGGATGCTGTAGGTATTGAAACGTTTGTCCTTCTCCACGCTGCTAAGGCTCACCTCGTCCACGTTGAACGGTGGATTAGCGAGCACATAATCGAACGCGCCGAAACTGCTGAACGGGTCTTCATAGTAGGTGTTGGCCTGTTTCACTTCGCCGCGCAGCCCGTTCACTGCCAGATTCATCTTGGCGAGATTGACAGTCTCGCGCGTCTTCTCCTGCCCGTATACGTACACGTCGCTGTCGGCTGCTTGCAGTTCCTTGCGATGCTCGGCAATGAACTTTCCCGACTGCACAAACATACCGCCCGAGCCGCACGCGGGATCAAACACCTTGCCGCCGTGCGGCTCGATAATCTCGACCATCAGACGCACGACTGAGGGTGGGGTGAAGAATTCTCCGCCTTTTTGTCCTTCGCTTTTGGCGAACTCATTGAGGAAGTATTCGTAAATCTGTCCGAACAGATCACCCGCGGCATCGATAGGAATGTTTGCGAAGTTTTTGAGCAGTTGTTTCGGGATCGTTCTGTCAGTGCGGACGAGTCGGGTATATTCGTCCTTAGGTAGCACACCTTCGAGTTCAGGTTTGTACTCCTCTATCAACTTCATCGCCTCCTTGAGCGCCTTGGCGATGTCTTTTTCTTCCGGGAGATTCAACAAGTAGTCGTAGCGTGCATGGTCGGGCAGGTAGAATCCGCACTTCTCAATGGCGATTTCCGAGATGGGCTTCTCACGCCGCGTGCCTTTGAGTTGTTGGTATTCCGTGAGGATCTCGGCTTCATAACGGCGGTAATTGTTATCGGCGAATTTGAGGAAAATGAGACCGAGGACCGGCGTGGAATACTCACTGGATTTAAGATCGGAGTTGGCGCGCAGGTTATCCGCGGCGCTCCAGAGATCGGCTTCGAGCTGTTTAAGTTGGTCTTTAGTCATGCAACTTTTAGCGTCGGGCTCTTCCCGACCAGAGATGAGTATACTGTCAAACAAAATTTGCTGGAGATTGTATGTGAAATAGTGATGGGATGCCAAGAGCTGGCATCTGAGGGCGCCTAGCAAATCTCTAGATGCTGCGGGAGAAAGGGTAGGCCAGGATAAGGCCAGAGTCCGTTCCCAGTACGCTAGAGCCGGAAACGCTTCGCTTATTCCGGCCTCCTTGATCATTTGTCGTAGATACCGCGCGACGATGTGGCCGAGTCGAACCGCGCCGTAGCCCGGAGCAAGCGGTATGCAGTCCGGGCTACAGTCGGGGGAACCTAGGGCGAGTTCGATTTAATGCAAATTGTAGAACTGCATGGCGCTCTCAGCCAGAACGGTGCGCCTCTGGGTCTCTGGCAGCTTTTCGGCAATCTGGGCCGGTGCTCCGGGGAAAAAACCGTCCGGATGCGGATAATCGGTAGCCCAGAGAATTTTGTGGGGGCCAACATAATCCACCAGATGGGTCAGGTTGCCTTCCACCGGTTCATAGGAAATCCAGCACTGGCGTTTGAAATACTCGCTGGGCGGCATGGTCAGTGAGGAATCGTTGAAGATTGCTTTATCCTCAAAGTGGCGATCCATGCGGTCGAGCCAGGGCGCCATCCACCCACCGCCAGACTCCAGAAAACCAACGCGCACTTTGGGAAAGCGTTCGCAGACGCCACCCCAGATGATCGATAACGCGGCCAGCATCATTTCCATGGTGTGTGAGACCATGTGCCGCGCGCCGAAACTCTCGAAGCGATCCACTCCGACGGCCGGCATTCCACCCGTCCCTTCGTGAATACCGATCGAAAAATCGAGTTCCTGAGCTTCCGCCCAGAAGACATCGTAATCCGCGTGGCCTAACATCCGGTTATTATACGGGTTAGGCCGCAGAAAACCGGCGCGCATGCCCAGTTCGTCACGCGCATAGCGCATCTCTTCCATCGCCAGCTCGATCGATTGCATCGGCAGCATGGCCACGCCAAACAGTCGATCCGGGTACGGGCTACAGTACTCGGCCAGCCAGCGGTTGTAGGCGCGACTCGCGGCGGCGGCAAGCCGCGGGTCTTCTATCGCCCCGGCAAAGAGGCCCAGGCTGGGATAGAGGAAGGCCGCATCAATGCCGTCCAAGTCCATGTCCGGAATCCGGGCATGCGGATCAAAGCCGCCCTTGCGTCCCTGGGTGTATTCCATTTCAACCGGCACGTTCGTGGCGTGGCGCCACTTGCCGTCGATGTGTTCGCGCACGCCAATCGCCCCAATCAGCCCTAGCCCCCTTGGTGGGCCAATCAGCTTGCCGTCCACCAGAAAGCGCTCTTTGCCATTGGCGTCAGTGATGAGATCCGGCGCCCGGTCGCGATATTGCGGGTCGATATACTCCCGCCAGAAATGCCGCGGCTCCAACACATGGCCATCGGAATCAATAATGTTATACGTGCGTCCCATGGTTTTCCTCCTTATGAAGTTTTAGGTTACCTTGCCATAGTGCCCGAGAACATCAATGGTGGCTATCCATCCTCTTGTGGATCCCTCGTCCTTTGCTGGGCGTTGTTCCGAGCGCTCGTCCTTTCTCTCCCAGAGCGCTCTGCATACATGGCGGCGAGTCCGAATCAACTCCCATGTGCGTCCTCTCCCCGTTCCCATCCGAAACCCTTCGCTTGACAACGTACAACCACTTGGTTATAGAGGGCAATGTAGTCGTTTGGTTACAAT
>JACQEL010000187.1 GCA_016200595.1 Deltaproteobacteria bacterium | reverse complement strand
CGCATACACTTGGGTAATGGCCCGGTCGAGCAGCGCTGCTGCGCCGT
Source organism: Deltaproteobacteria bacterium (assembly GCA_016200595.1). Classification (GTDB taxonomy): domain Bacteria; phylum Desulfobacterota; class Binatia; order Bin18; family Bin18; genus JACQEL01. Next base: position 7,447 of record JACQEL010000187.1, on the reverse strand, counting down.
CCTGCCCGACGTATTCGAGCATGAGGACAGCGGACAGCAAGGTTGCCGTCGGATTGATCATATTCTTGCCGGCGATGTCCGGTGCAGAACCGTGCACTGATTCAAAGTAGGCGTAGGTGTCGCCGTAACAACCGCTAGGCGCTAGCCCCAAGCCGCCAAGAGTTCCCGCCGCGGCATCTGAGAGAATGTCGCCGTAGAGATTCGGCATCACCACGACATCGAGGTCTGAGGGACTCGCCACGAGGCGGCGCGCAAAGTCATCGACGATGTATTGCTCGTAACGCAGGTCCGGGTAGTCTTTGACGGTGGCTTCGACCACGCGGCGGAACAACCCGTCGCTGTCGCGCAGCATATTGTACTTACACGAGCAGGTCACTTTTCCCTTTCCCCCGCGGGCTTTCCGCTTGCGGGCGAGTTCGCAGGCGAACCGCGCCACGCGGCGCGTGGCGGCTTCGGTAATCACTTTAATCGCGAATTTCCCGGTGGGTGTGGTGTCGAGGGGCTTGCGGGTGAGCCAACTGGTCACCGGCAGCGCGGCCAGCATACTGAGATCACCCTCAATTCCCATGTACAGGTCTTCGAGATTCTCACGCACGATTACGAAATCGATACCTTCGGGATTTTTCAGTGGGCTGCGAAAGCCTGCCCGCCAGTGGACTGGGCGCACGTTGGCATAGGTCAGTTTCCCCCACCGTAAGTGATTGATCCCGCCGGTAGTGCCATTGGTCGAGCCGAACAGCGTGGTGTCAGAACGGTCAATGGCCTCGCTCAGGGCCTGATTGAAAGCCCCGCGCGAGCCATAGCGTTTCACCCCTTCTTCCCCGGAAGGGAACTCGGTAAAGGTGAGGTCGAGGTTGAGGCTCTTTAAGATCTCGACCGCGGGAGCCATTGCCTCTGGGGCCGCATCATCGCCAGGAATAATCACTACATGTTTAGTCATGATTACCTCGTGCCAGAAAAAAAGGAGAAAAGAACAAAAGGGAGAGGACGGAAAATCAGAGGGGCGCACGGTGTACGCCCCGGCACTTTGCTTAGTCGGTCAGGTCGAATTGGTAGGTCGCGTTCATCCCTTTGGCCGCGCTCGCATTAAAGTTTTGGGCCATCCCGTCCATGACCTGTTGCACTGAAGTCGCGGCCGGGCCGCCTCCGCCCGTCTTGAAGAGACCCTGCATTTTCAGTGCCAACCCCATGTCTCCAGCAATCTTGAGCTTCCCGGTCATAAAGGCCATCTGCCCATTGAGCTTGCCGTTGATCATGTCCAGGTAATCGTTTTCCTTCATGGAAATCGTGATGTTAGGCGAGGCGTGCTTGCCAGGTTTGACGTCAATGGCATCGTTCGCCACAGTAAAATGATATTGGATTGCCATACGGGGTTCCTCCTCTGTAATAATGTTTCCCTACGCTACCAAGTCTTTGCCCTTTGGGAAAGCACCTTTTGTGTTCTGCCTAGGTGGCAAAACAGGGGATGACCTTTTCTCCGAGTAGCCGGAGCGAAGACAGCATTTGGCTCTGTTCACGCACAATATGACGGAAGAGGAAGTGATTACAGCCCAGCGCCCGATACTTTTCAATCTCTGCGATGACTTCCTCGGGTCCACCAATAATCAAGGATTCAAGCTTTTCGCCGGTGAAGCCACGATAGCCGGTTTGCAGGACAGGTTCAGTATGCCGTTTGGCGGTTGCCAGATCCGGGGCCACGTAGATGTCGCGGCGGATCGGCAACTCGCTCACGTTGCGGCCATACTCCTGCAGGGCCTGACGATAAAAGCCAATCCGTTCGGCGCACAGCCGTGGCCACAGCCAGGGCGCGATTAACCAGGCGTCGGCTATGCGAGCGGCGCGCCGCACCGGTCCGTCGGCATCTCCACCAATCCACACCGGCAGCGGATTTTGTACCGGTTTAGGGTTAATGGTGACCTCAGCAAAGCGCCAATATTTGCCTGCGTGGGTGACATGGTCGCCGGACCAGAGCTTACGCATGATGGCGAGGCACTCTTCAAAGCGGCCGGCTCGCTCTTGCCAAGGAATGTCGAAAGCGGCATGGGCGTCTTGTTGTCCACCAACCGCGGTCTTGAGTGTAAAGCGCCCCTCGCAGATCACGTCGAGGGTGGCGACCTGCTCCGCCAACAGGATAGGAGGAAACAGCGGCAACATGAAGAGCGCGCCAATCTGCATCTGGCCTGAGACCGCCGAGATGCGAGCGATCAGCGGCAGGTTTTGTAAATAATGATGAGGAGTCACATGGTGGTCCCCCACCCAGACCGAGTGGAAGCCGACCTCACGCGCAACCTGTACCCGTTCGAGTACGTCACGAACACACTGTTGTGGGTCGGCATTTTGCGGATGTGCCGTAGTGAGCGAGAGCCCGAAGCGAACAGCCGGAGTGGCCATAGCCGTTTTTCCTTCCAGTGCGGGTTATCCTGTCGAGGATCTACCACACTTCCTGCGATCGGCAAAGCCAGGGATTGCGTGAAGAGTGGCGCATGGCAATATTGGCGAGTTGCCAGAGAGGATGTAGGGTGGGCACCGCCCACCTTCCCAATAGGATGTTAGGGTATGAAGCTAACAGTGGTGAATAAGCGCTGGTCTCTGACGTTCGTATTAGGGGTTGTCCTAGTGAGCGGCCTCGCATCTCGGCTCCTTGCCCAGCAAGACCAGGCGGCTCTCAAGGTCGATCTGGAAAAGGTTGCTGACCAATCAACCGTCGAACTGACCACGATGGGCAGGCAGAGTGGCAAGCCCCACACCAAACCGATCTGGTTTGTGTACGACCAGGGTCATTTTTATCTCCAGTCTGGCAAAGAAGGAAAGACCGACTGGTATCAGAACCTGAAGAAAAACCCGCAACTGACCCTCAAAATCGGCACAGTGACAGCGAACGGCAAGGCCCAGTTTATTAAAGATGCTAAAGAGACCGAACGCATTCATGAACTGTTCAGCAAAAAGTACCTGACTGCCCGTATCGCCGGAGCGGTCGGTTCATCCATCGGCCACGGCAAGGCGGTTGAAGTGGAGTTGTAGGAACTCTCAGTTGCAACTTCAGACAAAGGCGAAATCCTCGCTCGTGTTTGACCCCAGCCGACTGCAGAGATACGCTGGTGGTTGTGAACCTAGATCGAGCACAAGAATCATTGAAGGCGGCTGAATTGTGCTTGCCGGAAGGACTGATGAACTCCGCAGCGAGTCGAGCCTATTACGCGATGTTTCAGGCAGCGCAAGTGGCTATGGCGGTCGCGGGCTTTCGTGAGTACCTTGTCTCTGGACTCCGTGTCCGTCTGGCTGCTGATTATGGGCCGGCAGGAGTGAATAAAAAAACTGTTCAGCGCTTAGTTTACAGAGCGGCTTCGTTTGTAGCTGCCGTTGAGGAGAAAGTGCGTCATGGCTCTGCGATTGAATAGAGATGACTACCGAGAATACCGAGAGCTTCTGGATGCCAAGCTCACTGAGTTGGCCCTGTATGCGAAAGAATTGTGTCCCGAGGCCGTCGTTAAGGCAAGTTCGACCTCGTATGAAGACGAGGACGGTCACGTTGACATCTTTCCCCCTCCCTCGCTCTCAGAAGAAGAGGAAGAGAGAATCGAGTTGGCTGTCGCTGCCCGTGCAGGAGACATCTTTGCGGAGACGGGCCTTTTCATTCTCTGTGCCGCTTTTGATCAGCCTGAGAAGCCACAAACATAAAGCGTAAAACGTAAGAACACTGCTTTCTTTACTCAGCACTCAGCATTAAGAAAAGGGCGATTTTTTGCCAGCTCTCCTTTCCCAAACTTGACGGCGCAAAATCAGCCCACTACAGTAGCCTTTACCTAACTTGCCCGGCGGCAAGGCAGGGAAGGAGGGTCTATGCCGGGACTCGCGTTAGAAGGCTATCGCATTGTTGAGTGCGGAGATATGGTCGCCGCCGCCTACGCGGCTAAGCTGATGGCCGATATGGGGGCGGAGGTCATTAAGATCGAAACCCCCGCTGGCGGCGACCCCGCTCGCCAGCGCGGCCCCTTTCCGGGAAAAATCCCCCATCCAGAAAAAAGCGGGCTGTTCCTTTATCTCAACACGAACAAACGCGGGGTGACGCTCAACTTAGAGGACCAACGCGGACAGGACATATTCCAGGGCCTCATTAAGCAGGCTGACCTGTTCATCCACAACGTCCATCCTACCCGCATGTCTGCCTTAGGGCTGGACTATGAGCGTGGAACGCGGGTGGCCTGTGCTACCTGAATGGGAGCAGCGCGGGTGGTGAGGAGCTTCCCCCACTAAAAGCTTTCGGTCAGCAAGCTGGTTTTCAGGCCGGGGTGCATGCGGCCGTGGCCGCGCTCGGCGCCCTCTTTGCCCGATTCGCCGAGGGGCTGGGACAGCACATCGATTTCTCTATCCAGGAGTGTCTGATGGGCATTTCTGAGTTCGCCGGTATCATGCCCGCTTACGCGAATCAGGTGGTCGTGCGCTATACCGGCAATAAGGCGATTCGTCCGCTCGACATCATGGAATGCAAAGATGGCTGGATTTATCTGTGCTGTGTCGAAGAACATCAGTGGAAACAATTCGTCGATATCATGGGCAATCCCGACTGGGCTGCCGAGTCGCTCTTTGCCACGCGCCTTGATCGGGCAGAAAATTGGGATGCCCTCAAATTGTTCTTAGAACCCTGGGTGAAGGAACAAAGCGTGCAAGACCTGTATCACCAAGCGCAAGCACGACGCATCCCTTTCGCGCCGGTCTCGACTATGGGCGACCTGCTGAACTCCGAGCACCTGCAAGCGCGCGGCTTCTTTGCGGAGATTGCTCACCCGGAGGCTGGCACTTTTCCTTACCCCACTGCCCCTCATCAATGTTCTGTCACCCCGTGGACCCTGCGCCGCCCAGCTCCCTGTTTGGGTCAGCATAATGCCGAAGTGTATGGCAATGTGGGACTGTCGCCAGAGGAAGTAGAGAATTTGAAAAAGCAGGGAGTGATCTGAAATCGCAAAGACAAAAGGGCGAAATGGGGAAAGGGCGAAAAGGCGAAAAGCGTATCTGCAAACTTCGGGTACCAAGTCATTGCGAGCGCAGCGAAGCAATCTTTGCGTGGAGGAGAGATTGCTTCGTCGCAGGAATTTATCCTGAGCCCTTCGACGATGCTCAGGACAGGCTCCGTCGAAGGGGCTCCTCGCACTGACACATGCTTCCGGTTTGCAGACACGCTCTAAGAGGAGAAAAGGGAAAGACATCGTGTTGAAGCTGCTTTCCGTATTTGCCCATTTCCCCTTTTCGCCTTTTCGCCTCACTCTTCAGCTGATCGCTTGCGATGTGAAACTGGAGTAACGATATGGCAAAAGCACCCTTAGACGGTATTCGCGTCGTCGATTTCTGCTGGGCTTGGGCCGGTCCGTATGGGGCCTTGCAACTCGCTCATCTCGGCGCAGAAGTGATTCGCATTGAAAGTACCACCCGTATGTGTCCTACCCGCGCGATCCCGCCGTGGGCGGAGAACCAGCGAGGCGTCAATCGGACTGGGTATTTCAACCAATACAACCAGGGCAAGCGCTCGCTCACCCTTAATCTGAAAAAACCTGAGGGGATTACTCTCGCCAAGCAACTTGTGGCCAAGAGCGATATCGTGACCGAAAACTTTGCCGCGGGCATCATGGACAAGATGGGGCTTGGCTATGATGTACTGCATGCGGTCAAGCCCGACCTCATCATGATCGCGCTGTCCGGTTACGGCGCCACCGGCCCGGAAAAGAGTTATGTGTCCTATGGCCCCCCCCAAGTGGCGCTCAGCGGCATGTCGTCACTCACCGGATATCGCGACGGACCGCCGATGCAGGCCGGGTTCTCCTACGGCGACCCGAACGGGGGCGTGCATGGGGCCTTTGCGGTCATGTGTGCACTTCTCCACCGTGCCAAGACCGGCGTGGGGCAATACATCGATCTCTCACAGCGCGAGGCGTGCGCCATGCTGCTGCCCGAGGGCTTGATGGAGTACGCCATGAACGGCACCCAACCTCCGCGCCTGGGGAACCACGACCCGTACATGGCCCCGCATGGCGTCTTTCGTTGCCGGGGAGAGGACCGCTGGGTCAGCCTGGCCGTGAGAAATGAGGCTGAGTGGCAGCGGCTGTGTACGGTAATGGGGCGCGCGGAATTGGCTGCCGATGCGCGCTTCGCGGTGTTGGCCGCGCGCAAGGAGAACGAAGATACTCTCGAGCGCATCGTCACCGAGTGGACCCAAGAACGCTCGGCGGACGAGGTGACGCAGAGCCTGCAACAGGCCGGGATCGCGGCCTATCCTGCGCTCGACGGGAGGGATATGCTCGCCAACCCCCAGGTCGCAGCTCGCGGGTTCTTCGTCGAATTGGAGCACCCGGAAGTGGGGAAGCGTCGGCATCTCGGCATTCCGTGGAAGATGTCTCGCACTCCCTGTGAAGTTCGTCGCCCAGCGCCCTGCTTGGGGCAGGATACGGAGTATGTCCTGAGTGAGATTCTCGGGTTGAGCCGTGAGGAAATCTCTGCTCTCCAGACGAAAGAAGTCCTGGTATGAGCGTTCCGCAGAATGGATTATCGCACGGGTGGTTCCTACCGCCTTCCCGGGGTGGCTAACCGTTTTTCTCGGGAGAAGGAGTTAGCCATGCTGTGGTGGACATTACGACAATTGCGATCAAATAATCCCGAGCTGCGCAGGCAAGCTGCGGCAAAGCTCAGCGAGGCGCGGAACGCGCGTGCGGTTCAGCCGTTGGTGATGGCGCTCACAGACAAGGACCAACGCGTGCGGGCGATAGCGGCGAAGGTGCTGGGAGAGATCGGGGACCTGCGGGCCGTCGAGCCGCTGGTCGTGGTGCTGAAGGATGAGAATTTCGCGGTGCAGGGGGCGGCGATGAAGGCCCTGAGACGAATCGGCCCGGCTGCGGTAGAGCGGTTGCTAGAGATTCTCCAGGACCCCGATGCTGGTATGCGGGAAGCCGCGGCGGGGGCGTTAGGGAGGATAGGAAACCTGCGCGCCGTCGAGCCGTTAATGGCAGTACTCTCAGATGGTGAAAGAGCTGTACGGCGGATTGCCGCGTATGCGTTAGGGGAACTGAGAGACGTACGCGCCGTGGAGCCGTTGCTGCTCCTGCTTAAGGAAGGAGAGACTGATATCCGACCGACCGTGGCAGAGGCATTGGGGAGGGTCGGTGATGGACGTGCGGTGGAGTCGTTGATCGCCATGCTCAATGATGAAGCCGTGTGGATGAAAGCCGCCAAGGCGCTGGCCGAGATCCGCGATATGCGCGCCGTGGAGCCGCTCGTAGCCGCGCTGAAAAACCGGGACCAGCGCGTGCGGGCCACCGCGGCAAAGGTGCTAGGAGAGATACGAGACGTACGGTCCGTCGAGCCCCTCATCGCGGCGCTGAGAGACAACGATCGCCTGGTGCGGTGGGCAGCGGCAGATGCCTTAGGAGAGCTGCGAGACGCCAGGGCTCTGGAACCGCTC
>JACQEL010000186.1 GCA_016200595.1 Deltaproteobacteria bacterium | reverse complement strand
TGCCAAGCAGAAGTCTGCCAAGTCGCCGCGGGGTACTCCTCCCCGGCAAGTTGCTTCTGTCCCCTACCGCAAGAAAGAATCGCGGCCGAACTCTCACCTGCCGGTGAGTTCTTGAGGATGGAGCCGCCTGTAGCGCTTCACCGTGGCGCTAACGCATCAATCGCGCGCTCCCACGCAGTATAGGACAATTGCCGTGTGCGTGGGAGTTGTGTATAGCCGAAGGACACTACGACGCACGTTTGGAGGGGAATGTCTATGCAAGGATTGGAAGGGGTGAAGGTTCTGGAACTGGGCCACCTGGTCTCGGCGGCCTATGCCACCAAGCTGATGGCCGATCTCGGGGCTGACGTGATCAAAGTAGAAGAACCCGGTGGGGATCATGCCCGTCGGCGCGGACCATTTCCCGGAGGTATTTCTGACCCTGAGCAAAGCGGACTGTTTCTCTACCTGAATACCAACAAGCGGGGATGCACAATCGACCTCAGGCAGGACACAGACGCTCTCACGCGCTTGGTGGCGGGGGCTGATTTGCTGATCCACAACTATCCTCCAGCCGCTATGGCCACGCTGGGAATCGACTACGACACCTTTCGCGTGATCAATCCGAAGTTGGTGATGTGCTCGATCACGCCGTTTGGGTTGACGGGACCGCATAAAGACTACCACGCGTCTGAACTTACGCTGGCGCACGGAGGAGGCTGGGCGTGGTTGAGTCCTGGTGGGTCAGATCGTCCCGACTTGCCGCCGCTAAAAGCCTTTGGCCAACAGTGCGGCTTTCAGACTGGACTGTTAGCATCCACGGCTGCCCTGGCTGCCTATTTTCGTACTCTCGACACGGGAGCCGGGGAACATATCGATCTGTCCGCGCACGCTTGTGTCGCGTCCTTTGTCGAACTGAATGTGTACGTCTACAGTTACCTTGGCAGAATCGCCTCCCGCCTGGGGCGCAAGATTCTCGCACCGCTGGGCATCTACGACTGTCAGGATGGCGCGATCATGCTCCTGACCGCGCAACCAGACCAGTTGCAGCGGTTGATCGACTTCATGGGCAATCCCGAGTGGGCCCAGCAAGCGTATTGCAAAAACCCCTTTACACTCGCGCGGCACCTTGCTGTGGTCGATCCGTATATACGCGAGTGGATCAAAGGCTGGAAAGTGGCAGATTTGTTTCACGCCGCCCAAGCCCAGCGCATCTGCGTTGCCCCGGTCTGTACCATGGCCGATCTTGCCACTCAGGAACAATTGCAGGCGCGACGGTTCTTTGTCGACGTGTCTCATCCACGTGCAGGGACGTTGACCCACCTTGGTGCGCCCTATCAACTGCACGAACCGTGGTGGAGTATACGGCGCCCTGCCCCCCTCCTTGGCGAACATAACGAAGAAGTGTTCGACACACCTTCCACAAGTACACCACTTTCGCAACTCAGCACTCAGGACTCAGCACTCGGAACTCGTTTACCGCTCGCTGGGGTGCGGGTTCTGGCGTTCACGTGGGCATGGGCCGGTCCGTATGGTGCTCTGCAGTTGGCACACTTGGGTGCAGAGGTTATTCATATTGAATCGCGCACGCGGCCTGATGGCGCACGGCTGGTGCCGATCCATCCGTCGGGCGTCACTCCGAGTCTCAACACTGTTGGTTACTTTAATCAGTGGAACCAAGGGACCAAGAGCATGGCGCTTGACCTCAGCAAGCCCGCAGCCATCGCCATTGCCAAACGGCTGGCAGCCACGTGCGATATAGTCGTGCAGAATTTTGCCACCGGGGTGATGGAGCGGCTTGGCCTTGGCTATGAAGAACTGCGGAAAGTGAAGCCCGACCTCATTATGGCGTCGATTTCCGGCTATGGGCAGACCGGTCCCCAACGGCAATACATGGGCTACGGACCGGCGATGGGACCGCTTGCAGGGCTGGCCTCTCTCACCGGGTATGTTGACGGTCCCCCGCAAGAGGTTGGCATGGCCTATGGTGATCCCAACGGCGGTATCAATGCAGCGATCGCGATTTGTGCGGCCTTAGCAGCGCGGAAGCGCACAGGTCAAGGACAACACATCGACGTGTCGCTCTGGGAGTCTATGGCCGTGTTGATGGCCGAAGGGTGGATGGACTACGTGATGAACCAGACCCAACCGGCGCGTATGGGCAACCGCGACCAGACGATGGTCCCACACAACTGTTTCCGGTGTGCCGGAGAAGACGAATGGGTGTCGATCGCCTGCGGCACTGAAGCCGAGTGGCAGGCCCTCTGTCGGGTGATGGGACAGGAACAGCTCACGACTGACGCGCGATTTCGCGCAGCGAACGACCGCAAGGCGAACGAAGACGAACTCGAACGCATTGTGACGGCGTGGACAACGACCCAGAAAAAATGGGATGTAACGCACGTCCTGCAAGCGGTGGGGGTTGCGGCGTATCCGACGATGAGCAGCAAAGATCTGCTGGAAGATCCGCAACTCAACGAGCGCGGCTTCTTTGTACGTTTACCGCATCCAGAGGTTGGGGTGCGGACGCACGCGGGAATGCCGTGGCTGCTGGCCCACGCTCCCAACGGGGTGCGCGCGCCAGCACCGTTGTTAGGCCAGGACACCGAATGGGTACTACGCGACCTGCTCGGCTATTCCGCCGCAGAGATCGCTCAACTGAAAAGCGAGCAGGTGTTGTATTGAGACCGGCAACTACCGGAGGAGCATGTTGGCCCCATACTCACAGCCAATTTTCATGGCCGCATTTGCGGCCTGATTTACCGGGCTTGCAAGTCGTTGATTTTATTAGCGTGAAAATGAGTCCGGTTAGTGAGGCATTACCGGACAGTGACCCATGAGTTCGACAGGTCAAGACAGGAATTTTATCGAAGCAGGGTCCCTCTCTCAGCACAGTCTAATACGGGCGGTTAGGCCACTCGTTCCGGCGCGGTCTCGGGCATCGCAAACACCAACACCGCCAGAGCGACTGCGGCAGCAGCGCCCGATGTTAGAAACGCCATTGAGTAGCCGCAATAATCCACTATCAACCCGATGATCAGACCGCTCGTCGAAGCACCGATGCCCTGCATCGTGGCAACCGCTCCCTGGGCCAGGTTGTATCGCCCGGTGCCTCGCATGAGGTCGGCCACCACCAGTGGGGTGAGGGCACCGAAGATGCCTGCGCCGACACCGTCTAGCAGCTGGACCCCGATCAGCCATGCGCTGTCATTGGACAACGTGTAGAGTACGGCCCGGATTGGCAGGATGCCGAAGCCGATCAAGAGAATGGGCTTGCGACCCCAGGTGTCAGCCTTCCGACCCACCAGGATGGCGATCGGCAGCATGACGAGTTGGGCGGCAATAATGCATGAGGACATCATGGCCGTGGCTTCTTGCTTGTGCGCGAAGGCGAGCTTCTGTCCCACGAGGGGAAGCAGTGGCGCATTGGCAAAATGGAAGAGCAGGGCGCAGCAACCGAAGATGATGAGCGGGCGGCATTCCAGCAATACTCTCATGCTAGCGACCTCGTTCGTTTCCTCTCCTTCCTGAACCTCCCCTGCGCCCCGCGCTCGCCTTTCATCAATCGCGGCAGACGGGATGGATAGCACTGCGGCTGTCGCAAGTGCTGCGAATACGGGGACGAGCAGGAACACGGCACGCTGCGAGAACATCCATCCGACAGTACCCGCCAGCGCCGCGATAGCGACGTTCCCCGCATGGTCGAAGGCCGAATTGCGGCCCATGCGCCGAGCAAGCTCCTGCTGCCGGACGAGGCCGAGTGTCAGCGCCGCCACTGCTGGGCCGAACACATCTCCGACCACCACGATCAGGCTGTTGGCGACAAGCACGGGCCAGAAGCGCGGGGCTGCATAGATGTACAGGGCACCAGCAGCCAGCATGGCCAGCGCAAAGACGATCGCCGCGCGTTTCCTGCGCGTGCTGTCAATTGCCCCGCCGACAGGCGTTTGCACGGCGAGGCCGAGCCATCCACTCAGAGCCGTTACGAGGCCCACCTCGGATTGGTTCCACTGTTGCTGAGTAACGAGGAAGACGTTGAGATAGGGACCGAGCGCTCCCCGCACGTCCGAGAGTAAGAAATTGAGCGCGTCGAGGGATGCGGGACGGAAGCGGGGGCTGCCGTCCCGATTCTTGCGTCCGCTCATCCGCTGAGCACCAACCCGCCCAGTGCAAGGAGCAGGGCGGGGAGCATCACAACGAAGCCCAGCCTCAGGAACTCCCCGCTGCTGACCGCCTGCCCTTCGCGCCGCAGCGCCGCTAGCCACAGAATGGTCGCGAGCGAGCCCGTGACGGAGAGGTTCGGTCCGAGGTCGACGCCGATCAGCACTGCGCCGATAACCTGAGAAGACGCGTGCGCGGATCTCACGGTGGCCCCGGCTATGAGCCCAGCCGGAAGATTGTTCATCACGTTGCAGCCGAGGGCGAGCATGATCCCAGCGCCCCACGCAGCACCCGCCGCAGAATGCTCTGCGGCCGAGTTCAGCACCGCGCTCAGCGAACGGAGAATGCCCGTCTGCTCAAGTCCCTCGACAAGCACGAACAGGCCCGCGACGAGCGGCAGCACGCTCCAGGAAACGCCCTTGACGACGGGCCAGGGTGACTCACGCTTGTGCAGCAGTACGATCGCTGCCGTGATGCAGCCTGCCAGACAGGTCGGGAAACCGAGTTGGGTGTCGCGGGCGGAGGCGATCAGCAGCGCGAGCGCAGTGCCGCTGATGCCGTATGCCGTCATGCGGCCGCCCCTAGACAATGCAGGCACCTCGATGTCTGTCGCCACACTCTGGCGTAGGAAAGGTGCCTGCGTCAGGCGTAACACAGCGTAGGTCGCCACGATGGAGAGCATGGACGGCAAAGCGAACTGGCTGAGCCACACAGTGAGCGGCGGCATGCTGCTGCCAAAGATTACGAGGTTGGCCGGGTTGGAGATTGGTAGTACGAAGCTCGCCGCGTTCGCGATGAACGCACAGACGAAGAGGTAGGGCAGCGGCTCAACACGTGCCGCCTTGGTGACGGCGTAAACGGCGGGTGTCAGAACTACTGCCGTGGCGTCGTTGGACAGGAACACGGTTACCACGGTCCCAACTCCGTAGATGAGCCCGAAGAGCCTGCGGGCGGAACCGTTTGCTCGCCCTGCGGCGAGAGCCGCCAGCCAGTCGAAGAGACCCTCCCGCCGAGCCAGTTCGGCAAGCAGCATCATGCCCGTCAGGAAGAGGTAGACATCGGTGCCTTTGCCAATGGCGTGCGCCGCGACGGTCCATGGCAGCAGCCCCAGACCGACGAGCGCGGCAGCGCCGAGCACGGCCCACACGGCTTCGGGTAAATGCCACGGCCTGATGATGACCCCGCTGGTAGCGAGAGCGGCGATGCTCCAGGTGGCGCGGTGGGTGTCGATCAGCATCTGCATTGCTAATTTTAGCCTAAATTGACGAAGTCTTTACTCTCCCAATCTGTCCCTGTGGAGGGCCTGCGTCGGATTCAACCCCTGCAATGTAGTGGCCGGTGATGACCTTTCCTGCTTGGGTAGTTACGGTGTTGGTAGGAACATCCTATCCGTTGGCCACCCAGTTGTCAGTTGTTTCTCCAACGAAAGAACCCTTTTCAGCGTCCGGTAAATTAACAAAAACCGGACGCCAAGGCGCGGCGGTCGTATGGAGTGAGCAGTTGGGGCGGGTGAACCCTATGATCTGGCTTCCTGATACTTCGCGTACGCATCAATCAGTCCACGGATCATCCGTTGATACGGCACCCGCTCTTGCTTGGCTTGTCGTTTGAAAAAATCCACACTGCTTTGCGTGAGTTCAAGCGTTACTTTTGCTGTGGTCTCCCGCTTCACCAGCTTGGCAGGCGGCGGCAGGAAATCCGGCACTCGCTCCCCCATCTGAAGCGGCTCATCGGTGTATTTTATTTTCTTGCTCATAGCGTTTTCTCCCTTGTCGCCAGTATCCGGCCCCAAAAATCCGCATGCGTTTGCGCCGGTAAGTGAACCGCAGGGAGTGCAAGCACATCTTCAAGAATACGTTCCGTTGTTAGCGACATGCGTTGTTTCTACCATGAGAAGGACATGAGAGATAGGTTGACAGCTAACCTTATGCTCCGCCGCATTGCCGCCCACTTGCGGTTTGGGATGCATCCAAAGGGACCTGCTTGGACAGCGGCAGGTGAGCGGTAACGTTAGACTTCGACGATTTGTCTAAAGAGGGAAAGATTTTCGGGGTATTGAGCCTTGCCACTTCCGGTGACATTCGACTGCCCTACCGAAGCGCAGCAGAACTGCACGAAGAACCTCGAGGAGGCAATGCCACAATGGCCGAAGTCACTGCGGGCTGTTCTCGTCGGGGCTTTGCCCTTTGGAGTGCGGGAGCACCGCTCCCGCTTTGGCTGCACAGCCCTACACGCCCAGTAACAGCTGGAGCCCGGGAGCGAAAGCGCCGTCCAGGCCGGCGCACTCCAAAGCTGCGCCTCCGGAGCCTAGAGCTTGGACCCGAGTGGAACAAATTTATTCCGGACAGTATCGTGCCGATGGCGGAGTGTCCATCAACCGGACGTGAATGCAGGTTTGGTCCGCATCCCAAATTCACTGCGCCGATAG
>JACQEL010000185.1 GCA_016200595.1 Deltaproteobacteria bacterium | reverse complement strand
CCAAAATGCTCACGGTCTCCTGTCGATGAATGAGCGCGATGACTCGGCTCCCCCGCTGTTGCTCCCAGGTGCGAAAAAATTTGATCCGTTTCGCATCGAGGATCCTCTTTTGAATCATCGGGCTGACGGCGGAGAAAAGAAAGAAAATCCACAATAAATCAAAGAGCGACATAGTGCTCCTCTCCCCTCACCCTACGCTACACCTGATACCCAGGATAGGCCAATACGTGAACAGCTCTATTGTGAGGGGCATGGCGGCTTGAGGCAAGGAGGCCGCCGTTTACCGACTCTTGCCTCGTGCCGCGATGGGCCAGATCGCTTCGACTCGTCCGCGCCGTATCCCATAATAAAAATCGTGAATGTTCAGTGTCGTATCGCCATGCGAGGGAACGATCTCTAGCGTGCTCCCTGGGGTGAGAGCAACCGACGGATCGTTCAGTTTTACGGTCCCGTGTTCCTCGGACAATCCTAAAAGTTCGAGATCATCCCGTCCTTTGAAGCGCGGTAAACCAAATTCGTGGGTCAGAGTCTTCATCCCGGCATCGATAATAACCCGATCCGGTCGTGGACGACTGACGACGGTGGTGAGCAGCGTCAAGGCGCACTCGCAGTCTACGCCTTCGATGGTTTTGTACCGGCCATCCATAAACACGTACGACCCGGCCTGAATTTCCGTAACACGCGGGAGTCGACCGGTAATCAGAGCGGTACCCGTGCCACCCGCGCTGACGATGCCCACCGGCAGGCCGCGTGATTCCAGGAAACTCACCGTGTCGATGAGCAGTTGCAGGTCAGTGTGAACGCGATGAACCCGCTCTTCTAAACTTGGCACAAAAACTAGATGTCCCTCGTAGCCCATCAGGCCGGCAAATTTCAGGCCAGGAGCTTTCTCTACCTGCTGGGCTAAGCTCAGCGCCGGCTCGCCAGGTACCACTCCGCAGCGGCGCATGCCCACGTCCACTTCCACCAGTACACGTAACGAGACGCCAGCAGCTTGAGCGGCTTGCGAAAGATCCTGCACATTCGCTCCGTCATCCACGGCGACGATCAGGTCGGCATGCCGGGCCAGGCTCACCAGTCTAGAGATTTTGCGCGTCCCCACGATCTGGTTAGCAAGCAGAATATCGCGAATACCGCCCTCGACCATGATTTCCGCTTCCCCCAGCTTGGCGCAGGTGATGCCAATCGCGCCCGCAGCCAGATGTTTGTGGGCAATAATTGGGGTTTTGTGGGTCTTGGCATGGGGCCGCAATTTCGCCGTTAGCCCGCGAAAAGCCGTAGCCATGCGGACGATGTTCTGTTCCATGATGTTGAGGTCCAAGAGCAGAGCTGGAGTATCGATTTCCTCAACCCAGGAACCAATGAGCGCAGCTGGAGCAGTCATCAGAGCATACCTCCCTCCAGATCAAGAGAACAAAAAGAAAAGAGAGCACCACTATACGGAACGACAGAAACTTCGGCCAGCCGGCTTTTCATTGTCGTCGTTCGACTCAGAGTGTACAATGCTGCTACTTGAGACCCAGAGGAGTGAACTAGCATGGCAGAGTATATTGATGTCGCCCAGGCAAGAAACATGTCCGGCCTCCGGATTGTCCTTTCGCCCGGCGTGCCCGGTCCGTGGAGCGAGGCCGCCAAAGGCATCTTTTATGTGAAAAAGTTCCCTTATGTAAAAGTGCGGCAAGAGGTCGGCGGTCCCAACCTGGCGTTGCAAGAGTGGACGGCACAGGCTACCGCACCGGTTACCGTGTGGAATGATGAGCCGCCGCGGAGCACCTGGATTCAGCAACTGTTTCTGGCCGAACGCCTTGCCCCGAGCCCGTCTCTCATTCCGGCCAACATTGACGAGCGTATCTTGATGTTCGGCTACAGCAACGAAATCTGCGGGGAGACCGGCTTCGGCTGGTCGAAACGCCTGATGTTGATCCACGCCACCTTGTCTGACCCCAATACGAACGAGGCAGCCCGTACCTCTTCTCTGCACTTTGGCAAGAAATACGGCTACACCCCAGAAGCGGGTGCAGCCGCGCCTGCCCGAGTTGCACAGATTTTGCAAGTATTAAACCTGAGGTTGGAGCAGCAACAGCGCCAAGGTAGTAAATTCTTCATTGGTAACCAGCTCTCAGCCCTGGATATCTACTGGGCTGCATTCGCGGCGCTGATCCAGCCATTGCCACAGGAGCTGTGCCCAATGCCGCCAGCGTTCCGGACCAGGTATACCAATACCGATCCAGTCGTACAGGCTGCGGTCACCCCGCGGCTGTTTGAGCATCGGGACTTTATTTACCACGAGTATCTCGAATTACCGATTGAATTGTAGCAAGGGGCATCGGCGATAGGCCAGAAGCCCACCTCTCGGAGTCTCTATGGACAGGTTTACCTGTAGCTCAACCGACGCAGGCTACGCCGATACAGGAGATGCAGTGGCCACGGGCTGGTGTCCCGCTGAGGACCTCAGCGGGACGTTTCTTCCTGGGCTATTTTGACTGCAGGCTAGGCCGAGGATTTCCTATCATGTCTCATAAGTTCCTTAGCGGACCAAGGTGGAAGCGGCCTCTGGCCGCTCAGGCGGCGGGACGCCGCCCCCACTCTTCAGGACTCCTGCTACTAAACCAAGATGCATGAGATTGGTACACTCGGGGTAGCGTGCGCTGTGCGCACGAAAATAGCGGCGTACAGGGAAGACGTGCGCACAGCGCACGCTACGGCATGCGGGCTCAGATGCATGAGTGTATGAATCTCTTGCCGTTCGGTTTAGAGTTATGAGACACGGTATTACTCTTCTTGCTGAAAAAGTTGTTCCATGAGTTGCGAGACTAAGGCTGCCACCGGTAACGACACCCCAACATCGTGACCGACAGCAACTGCTAGTGAGACGTCTTTGTAACCCACCTGGGC
This sequence comes from Deltaproteobacteria bacterium, assembly GCA_016200595.1. GTDB lineage: Bacteria > Desulfobacterota > Binatia > Bin18 > Bin18 > JACQEL01. Next base: position 11,282 of record JACQEL010000185.1, on the reverse strand, counting down.
CATGCCTTTCGGGCCGGTGGTATATTGCGCGGCCGTCTGGCGCATCGCCTCCCAACTCTGCACAGCCCAACTATTGCCGGTGCTGGCTCTGACCACTTCCAGCATTTTCTGCTCGTCGATGCCCGCACGCCGTGCCAGACGTAGCCCTTCACGGGTGCTCTGCATGTTGACGATGGCCATCAGGTTGTTGGCCAGCTTGGCCACCTCGCCCATACCGACCTCGCCCATATGAAAAATATTTTTGCCGATCACATTGAAGACCGGACGACAAATTTCCAGCAGCGCCGGATCTCCTCCCACCATGAGGGAGAGCGTACCAGCACGCGCGCCAGATTCGGCGCCACTCACTGCAGCATCCAGGACGCCGACGTTCTTGTCTTTGGCGAGGGCGGCGATGCGTTGACACGTCTTAGGATGCACGGTGCTGTGGATGACCATGATCGAGCCTGGACGGGCACCGGCCAGCACTCCGCCGCCATCCTTGCCGAGTAGAACTTCTTCGACCTGAGCGTCGTTGACCACGATAGTTTCGATAATGTCGCAGCGCTCGCCAACCTCCTGGGGTGAGCGGGCCACCTTAGCACCGAGTTTTTCCAGCGCACGCACCGGTTCCGACCGGATGTCATAGACGGTGAGGTCAAATCCCGCCTTGGCAATATTGGTCGCCATATGCTCGCCCATATTGCCCAAACCGATAAAGCCAATCTTCTTGTCAATAACTGTCCTCCTCATGAGTCGAGTACGTGGCCTTAGTCCAATCTCCCCTGCAAAAATGCGATGATGCGCTCAAACGCACGCGGGTCCTGGATGAAGAAGAGATGCCCACCTTCGAAGAGTTCGAGCCGTGCAGCGGGAATCTGTTGTCGCATCGCTTCTTGATTGCTCACTGAGGCAATGCCATCGTAGCGCCCGCCACAAATAAAAGCGGGCATCTGTAGGGTCGGCAACCGATCGTAGGTATTATGCCCCTGGCGGGCCTCGATCTGGCGGCGAGCGCCCACTGTGCGGCCGGGCTCGTTCTCTCCTACCTTCAGACCGGCGAGCGTTTCGGCAACCAGGGTCTGGAATTCCTGCGGGTGGGCAGTTTGCCAGGTCGCATCACGGCGAGCGTCGCTGAGTTCCACGACCTTACGCGCCCAGTCCTGCAACGATAGGCCGGTCAGCTCGTGCAGTGGATACGATGCACCACCCGCACCGCCGCTGCTCGTGCAGGCGAGCACCAGACGTTCAACCCGCTGCGGATAGCGAAGGGCAAACTCCTGGGCCACCATACCGCCGAACGAAACGCCCATCACTAAGCAGCGATCCCAGCCAACGGCTTGCAACAAAGCGTCAGCATCGGCAGCGTAATCCGTCATGGTGTAGGGAATATCCGGCCGATCGGTCCGGCCGAGGCCACGCTGGTCGTAGGCCAGCACGGTAAAATGCTTAGACAGCGGTGAGTCAAATGCATTGGGCGAACGTCGCAGGTCACCACCAGTGCCGCTAATGAAGAGCAGACGGGGACCATCCCCACGGATCTCATGATACATACGAAGGTCACGCACAGAGACAAACGGCATAACAATGCTCCTTTCTCGTTATATGGCAAAAAAACGCGCGGCATTATCGCCCAGGATTTTATTGACCGACGCTTCCGGTAGCCGGGCCAGCACCTGGCGCGCTTTGGCGATGGGTCGCACGAAACCTTCGGCGTGCGGGTAGTCCGAGCCGATGAAAAACTTGTCATCGCCGACGAGTTCGATCATGTACGGCAAAGTTCTTTCCTCGGGATCGGCCGAGATCCAGATGTTGCGCGCGAAATACTCGCTGGCTGAGCGTTTCATCTGCGTCGTATGACCCATGTAGCTGTAGCGATAATCGAGACGATCAAGCCACTCCGCCACCCAGCCGCTGGAGGACTCGATGGTAGCCACGCGCAGGTGCGGAAACCGTTCAAATACCCCGCCGTATACCATCGTCGTCAACGCCATGCGGGGGTCTTGGATGACATTCATGCTGACAAACATGAAGCCGGGATTAGGCTCTTTGTACCACTCGTTCCCCAGATAGTAGGGATGGACGACGAGGTGAATACCCACGGCCAAATTGAGGTCCTGTGCCGCCGCCCACACCGGATCGAAATCGGCGTGACCAAAACTCTTGCCAGCCACGGGCATGGCACCGATGAACACCGCCCGGATTCCCGCCTTGGCTAAGCGCTCGAGTTCGCGCACGGCTTGGGGCGGGTGGCGTAAGGAGATGTGACCCACCGGAAAGAGCCGCTCCCGATGGCCCGCGCAGACTTCTAAGGCCCAGGTGTTATAAGCCCGACAGTGGGCAGCGGCCAGTTCGGCATCTTCCACCAGGCCATCTAACAGTAATCCCAGCGAGGGATAGAGAAATTGGCTCTCGATCCCTTCTTGATCGAGGAACTGCAGGCGCTTGTCCATGTCTTCGAGGGTATGACTGAACACCTCGGAAAGATCAAAAGCGCCTAACCCGATGCCCTGTTCTTTCTGACCAAACCCGGCAACGACGCCAAGAAAATCTTCGACGTTAAACCGGGCGCGAGTGTTCTCCTCAACCAAGATCATGTAGCGGTTTTTGTCCGGTCGGCGCACGAAACGGAGACAGCGCGAGCGATACTGCGGGTCGATATAGCGCTCCCACAGATCAAGCGGTTCCATGAAATGGCTGTCAGCGTCGATGATGCGTCCCATATTTCCCTCCTTACCAGCTCCTCGCCCAGTGCCATTCTCCGGCTCTCTCAATAGGAGAAGAAGCTGCGAATACGCGCAGAAAATTCGCGCCGCAGGGATTCGACACTTCGTTGTGCTTCAGCGGTCTGCGCCTCGGCCTGCGCCTGTAGCGTTTGATGCTCATCTAACTGCTGCTGTCGGACCGCGAGGACTTGACTGATATGCTCGGCTAACTGGCTGTTCGCTTCAAGCATGTACCGCATATCTTCCTTGTCCATCACCAACACTTCGGTCTCTTTCAGTGCGGTCACAGTCGCGCTACGAGGTTCTCCGGTCAGCAGCGAGATCTCGCCGAAGAAGTCGCCCGCCCCGATGGTCCGAATAGGCATCGCACGTCCCTGGCCGCCGTGCCGGGAAATCTCGACTTGTCCGTTTTTAATGATATAGAACGTTTCGCCGGCTTCGCCCTGATGGCAGATCACTTCACCGGAGGCAAAGACCTGAGTTTCGAGTCGCTCCGCCAGCTCATGGAGCTGCTCGTCATTCAGTATTTGCAGGAACTCAATATCTTTGAGCCTATGGATGCTATCGGTCAGCGTGTCGGTCGCAACGACTTCGCCGTGGTGATAAATCTCGCGGATCGGGTAAGGAATCTCAATCTTGCTGCGCCGAAAGCGATACCACACCGACTTCAGCACCTCAGACTCAATCCGGTGGTAATGGACGAAATCCTCGATCCAAAATTTTACGGTGTAGAGAATAGTGAAATCTTGATATGCGACCAGCCACACCTCAGGCGCCGGCTGCGCGCACACCCCTTTGGTTTCCCGCACACAGTGCAGTAAAATCTCTTCGATCTTGGACGGCGGATGGCGATAATGCACCCCGACGCGCACGACTCGCGCGTGTAAAGGAGACGGCAACGAATAGTTATGGATTTCCATCTTGGCCAGGAAGCTGTGCGGGAAAGAGACGCGGTCGCCGTCCAAAGTGCGGATGGTCATGGAGCGCCAGTCGGCGCGCTCAACGAGTCCTTCATACGTGCCCACCTTGACCCAATGCCCCGCCGTGTAGGGTCGCGACACCTGCATGGCGATGCCGGCGAAGAGGTTCCCTAAGGTCTCTTGCAGGGCTAACCCTAAGATAATCGAGACAATCGCCGAACTGGTCAGCAGTCCAGCGATATCTTGCCAGCCAAAGAGGCGAGGAAAGAAAAAGAGAAAGAGCGCGATATAAATGATCCCACGCGCCAAGGAGCGCAAAATATGCGGAACCTCGGTCTTGCGTTGTACGCCAAAGACGTAATCGAAGACGAAAACACTGCAGGCTTCCACGAGCAGCACGACCAGCACGGCCAGCAGAAGAGACTCAAAAACCCAGATAAGGCTCGGTGAAGGATGGAGGAATGCTTGCGGTAACAGCGCGAGCCCATGCACGATCCACACCAGAGTCGCGAAGGGAATGAGCAAATACACGCCGAGGCGAATATGTCCGGTCAACGCCTGGGCAAGCGGGGATCGCCACTGTACCTGCTTAAAGACGATCCAGTAGAGAAAACTGAGACCGACAAATACGACAAGGGCTTGCCCGATCAGCAGTAAATCCTGTGGCCACACGACTCGCGTTCTCCGGGCGAGGAGTGTAGCACAAAATACACAGAAAGCGCCCTGAGATGCAAAGACTGAAGATTTTCCATACGTGCTGGGCTTGGCGAAGCACGCATCCGACTTTTGCAGAACCTCCTAATGAACTTTGACGGACAAAATCGGTAACCGTAAGGTTGGGTGCGACTGACGGCTGGTCCCAATACTGTCCGGGAAATTTTCTTGGCTGAGGCCCAGAACTGGGGCTTTGCCCTTTGGAGTGCGGGAGCCGCGCTCCCGCTTTGGCTGCGCAGCGCTCCACGCTCCACGCCCGGTAACGGCTGGAGTCCGGTAGCCAAAGCGCCGTCCAGGCCGGCGCACTCCAAAGCTGCGCTTGCGGAGCCTAGAGCTTGGACCCGAGTGCAACAAGTTTATGCCGGACAGTATTGGGCTGGTCCGCCAGTGCGACCGTACCACACGGGCAGCAACAGGCAGACGCACGTCTCTGGCGCCGCGCCGTGTTTCAGTTCCCAACCGGGGCGCTCTTGAGACCACGGACCAGAGCCTCGGGTTCGATGTACATCGTGGGAATGGTGATCACGACCTTGTGATTGCAGTATAAACACGTGACCACTACCTCTCCTTTTCCTTCAGCCTCAGGCCGTGTCAGCGGAAAGCGCACGTGAAAGGGTTTTCTGCAATGCACGCATTCGACTTTGAAAGTTTTTTCTTGTGCAGCCATGATCCTGCTTACCTCACAAAGGGATAGAGTGCCGAAAGGAGCCCTAAGATAAAAAACCCGGCGCCGACTGCCAGCCAGCTATATTTCCGGCTCCGAGCAGTTCCTTCACGATGGGCGGAACAAAGAAGTAGTCCAGTTCCATTTGCGGATCATACGCCGGTTCCAGCAGGGCATAAGCGAGAAGGCGCTGACGGTTGCTCTCGGCCTGTTCCGGTTGTGACTCTAGCGCCAGCAGGCCGTCCGCGTTGATCGGGACCCGGCCCAGGCAGGCCGCCCGCAGCAGCCGGCCCTGCGCCGGAGTGAGTTGCTGCCGCACGGCGGGGAACAACAAGTTCTGACGCATGGCGTCGTGCACCACCGCCACCGTGTCTTCCGGCGTCTCGGGCGGAATCTGCAGCCTCGCCAACGCTTCCAGCAAGGCTTCGCCCTGTGGTTGCTGGTCCGTCAACAATTGCACGGTCCACTCGGGGGCGCGGTGGTTGCCGCCCAGTACGGCGTACACCCGGCGTTTTTTCTCCAGTTCCAGTTTTGGCGGCCAGCGCAACCAGTTCATCTTGAGCAGCACATCACCGTAAGGAGCGTCGGGGACGGGACTCACCTGCACGTGGGCAGGAAGACCGGGAAAACCATAGCGCCCGGTGAGCAGCACCCGCGTCGGTGCCGGCAGGTTGCAGACCGCGCGGACAAACCACAGGCTGTCCGCGTGTTCGGCGGACACGTCCAATATTTGGAGCTGCTGCAGACTCTTCAGGTTATCCAACACTACGGCACAGGGGCGCTTCCGCCGGGCGAGCGAAGTCAACAGGCAGGAAATCCGCTCGCGCACATCGCTTCCGCTTTTAAGGCGTTCAAGCAGCGTCGGTTCTTCGCTGCCATCTAAGGCTTCGCGCCATAAGATCTCGTGCACGGCATCCAGTGCGAAAGGTGCTTGCAAGCCCAGCAATCTGACGCTTGGGTTTCGCTCCTGCAGGATACGAGCGAACAGTCCGGCCAGGGTCGTTTTGCCCACGCCCCCGGGTCCGGTCAGCAGCGTCGGCAGACAGCCATCTTCCGCCACATCTACGACCAACTCACCTTTCGACAGCGGCCCATCCAGGGCGGTGAACAGCAATTCCTCCTCGCGCTCGAAGTCGAGACGGCTGCGCTCAGGATCGAGATCCTCGGGTGAGGCAATAAACAGTAAGAGGCGCAGGGGTCTATAGAAAAGCTACAGCAAGATGTGGAGTGAAGAAAAACTCTGACTGTTTGGGTGCCACTGGCGGCTTGTCCGCCAGTGCGACCGGACAGCACGGGTAGCAAGCTACCCGTGGCACCCGAAAATCCACATCTTGGTGTGTTTTCCCTATAGGCAGCAGCATGGGCGCTTTCTTGCCATCCCCGGTGAACCGCCGCACCACCACACACCACGGATGGCGGCCCAAGAACCCTAAGTGTGGATGTTGATGGTACAACAGCTCCCAGGGCAAATCGTGAAGGCCGTCGGTGATAACGAGACGAGCTGGAGTCTTGTCAATGCGCGCCTGTTCGACCGCGGCAAGTAATTCATCAACCGCGAGTCCTGCGGCGTTCCACAGTAAACTGCCAACCTGCTCAAGGAGGCCAGTGCGAGCAATCGGTTGCGGCCCGCTGAACGGTTTGTCGAGCAAGCGATCAAGTGAAGCGGCTTGACGTGAGAGCGTAGCCAACTGCACCGTGTCGAGTCGTGGTGAGATGGTGATTTCGCGCGACATCCGATTTCCCCTCTCGAATCTCTCTACTACACGACGTCGAGGCGAATATGTCCGGTCAACGCCTGGGCAAGCGGGGATCGCCACTGTACCCGCTTAAAGACAATCCAGTCTCCGCCCGACCATGAACTGACACTGTTGAAAAACTCTCTTCTCTGTCACTGAAGCCCAGAGTTGCAGCCTCTGGAAGCCCGGTTTACCGGGCGCCGTGAAGGTAGCCCGATGCTTTAGCGTCGGGCGTAAAGGGCATGCGGACATTTATCAATTGACACATCGGTCCCAGGTGTGGCAGAGCCACGACCACAGGGCATACCCAGGCGGAGCCTGGGTATGAGAATCTCTCTACTCCCGATCGATCGCCGCATACGCTACTTTTCGTCCGGATCAGTGGTCATTACTTCTTGCAAGACTTTCAGCATTTGCCCATGGAGTACGCCATTGGACGCCAACGTTTGGTCTCCGCTAATGTCGAACAGCCCAGCCGAGAAATTGCTCATCTCTCCTCCGGCTTCTTCGACAATCAGGGCTCCTGCGGCAGTATCCCACGGATGCAACCGCCATTCCCAGAAAGCATCGGCCCGACCGCAGGCCACGTAGCACAGGTCCAAGGCAGCAGAGCCGCTGCGTCGGATTCCCTGGGTGCGCACCATGAACGCCTGATAAAAGCGTAAGTAAAACTCGCTGCGTTTGCGGCGATCATAAGGGAAACCCGTGAGGACCAGCCCCTGCTCCAGAGTTGCCGCAGGGGAGACGTGCACCGGGCTGCCGTTCAGAGTTGCGCCATGACCCCGGCTGGCACAGAAGATTTCCTCACGCAACGGATCATAGACGACGCCCACCAGCCTCTGGGACTCGTGCACTAAGGCAATCGATACCGCAAAGTGTGGAAACCCATGCGCAAAGTTGGTCGTTCCATCCAGCGGATCTATGTACCAACGGTAGGGGCTCTCCGGTCCAGATACGGCCGATTCCTCGGCAATGATCCGGTGAGTAGGAAACTGCGTGTGCAGGATGCCGGTGATCAGGGCATCAGCAGCTTTATCCACATTGGTGACGAGATCGACAATATCGGTTTTGACCTCGATGGTCTTGGGTTTGAGCCAATTATCCCGGAGCAATGCTCCGGCTTGATAAGCCGCATCTTGAGCAACGGTTAAGAATTGGTCCATAGCTTCTCGTTGTTGCACAGCCACTGCGGGGGTGCAACGATGCCAGAAGGGAACACGGCTGACTCTGAGGACACAGCCAACGGAAAACTGCTAATGAGTGTTGACAACCACAATCGGTAATAGCCGCAGCAGGTGTAGGGCGTGCGCAGCGCGCCAAACGGCGCGTAGTCCGCGCCCTACCAAATCGGATTACCGGTTTTGTTCAGCAAAGTTCATTAGGTGTCAGCAGGTCACGCCGAGATTACGCCGCGGTGCCCGAGCCGGCGCACAAGTGGACAATTTTTGCGGCGATGGCTTCCACTGGGAGCACATACTTGGCTGCGCCCAAATCGATGGCAACTTTCGGCATCCCGAAGACCACGCAACTCGCTTCATTTTGCGCCACAGTGTCCCCGCCGGCTTTGGCGATGGCCAGCAGACCCTCCGCACCATCGTTGCCCATGCCGGTCAGCAAGACGCCTAAAGCGCGCCGGCCAAAATGCTCAGCCACGGACTTGAAAAGGACGTTCACTGAGGGGCAGTGTCCCCCCACTAGTCTGGTACTGGAAAGACACAACCGGCCGCCACGCTCCACCTCCAGGTGGGTTCGGTTCGGCGGAAAGTAAACCACTCCAGGCGTAGCGAATTCGTCCGCTTCAGCCACTTTGACTCGCAGAGAGCTGGACGGCGCCAGCCAATCGACCAGCCCTTGGAGAAATCCGTCGCTGATGTGCTGAACGCAGAGGATTGGCGCGGGCAGATTCGGCGGCAGGTTCTGCAGAACCTCTTTCAGCGCCTGCGGTCCGCCTGTGGAAGCCCCGATGGCTACGATACTAATCCGCTTTACTAACCCTAGCTCACGCAACGGTTGCCTGGAATCAGCGCTTGCAGCTTTAGGAGAGACCAAACCTCGCCGGGCAAAGACCGGCACACCAGAGAGGATTCTGATTTTCTGGATCAGTTCTTCAGCAAGCCGGGTATAGTCTGAATCTGCGGTCGTGCCGGGTTTCGGAAAAATGTCCAGCGCACCGGCCTCAAGCAGTTTGAATGCGGTCGGGGTGCCTTTTTCTATCACCAGGGAACTGACGACCAGCACAGGAGTGGGAAACCGCTTCATGATTTGGCGGGTGAGTTCAAGCCCGTCCATGAGCGGCATGAGATAGTCCGTGCAAATGACCGCGGGACGAAGCTGCGGAATCAGGTTCAAGGCTTCCTGACCATTGCGAGCAAGGCCAACGACCTGGACTTCAGGTGAAGAGGCGAGCAGCTTTTGCAGCATCTTCAGAGTTATCATGGAGTCGTCCACCAAGAGCACGCGAATGGGTGGCTTGTGTTCGATGGTCGGTGTCTTCACGTTATTTTCGCTTGATGAAGTCAGGCAATCTCGCGATCAGCAATACGCGACGGTTGGGCGTCAAATCAACTGCTGCAAAGTTGCCAGTAAGAGATTGCGGTCAAAAGTCGGTTTCGTAATGTAAGCGTTGGCGCCGACCTCGAGTCCTCTGCGCCGGTCAACCTCAGACGCGAGCGCGGTAACGAGGATGATCGGCAACTCCTGATATTTCTGGTCCTGGCGAATCTTGGCCGCGAGCGACAACCCATCCAGGTTGGGCATTTGCACGTCACTAACGACGGCAGCGAAATGGCGCGTGCCCAGCTTATTGAAGGCATCGAGACCATCCACGGCGGTAACGACCTCATAACCAGCGCTTTCCAGAATGCGTTTCTCCTGGGTGCGCGTCATAATGGAATCTTCAGCCAACAGAATCGCAAGTTTGCGGGTTTCTTCAGGCTTGAGGTTAGTCGGTTCGGTGGCAATGCGCTCTGTCATTTTGCCATAGCTTTTCAACAAATCCTGTGGGTTTAAGATCAGGCAAACCTCACCGGTGCCGAGGATGGTAGCGCCATAGACGTTGCGCACGCGGCGTAACAAGGAACCAAGTGGTTTCAGCACCACCTCCTGTTCATTGTCCAAGCCATCGACGAGCACGCCGAGCCGTTCTTCACCAACGGTCAGAAACACACAGGGCCATTTCCGCGCGTTTACCCCGGCCTGTGCCTCAGCCCCCGTCGCCGCCAAGCGGCCAGGGGGCAATTCCAGCAGGTTGGCCAAGCGCGCTATGGAGACGGGCTGGCCTTCATTGGCAAGAGTTTCGCGACCTTCGATCGGAAAGATTTCTGCGGCTGAAACCCAGCGGCATTGTTCCACGAATTGGACTGGAATGGCGTAAGGTCGCTGGTTCACCTGCGCAATCAGGACTCGCGCAGTCGCGAGGGTCGCAGGCAATTGCAGACGGAAGGTGCAGCCTGCTCCCTGAGCTGATTCAATCTGTACGGTACCTTTCAGATTTTCCACGGTGGTACGGACGACATCCAGTCCTACCCCGCGACCAGAGAGGTCCGTGACAAACTGGGCCGTGGAAAAACCCGGCATGAAGATCAGCGCCTGCACTTGCTCCGGTGTCATCATCTCTAAGGTTTCTGGGCGGCAAATTTTCTTCTGGAGGGCCTTCTGCTTGATCGCCTCGAGATTCAGGCCGCGGCCATCGTCTCGGAGTTCAATCACCACCGACGCCCCCGTTTGAGAGGCCTTCAGCCACAGCGACCCTTCACGCGGTTTCCCCTGGCGTTGCCGTTCATCTGGTGTTTCCAGACCATGGTCAATCGCGTTGCGGATCATGTGCATAATCGGGTCTTTGAGCTCTTCGAGGATCCGCTTATCCGCGGTCGTCTCACCGCCCTCGACGAAGAATTGCGCCTCCTTGGATTGCTGACGGGCCAAGTCGCGCACCATCCGCGGAAAGAAGTTAAAAATCGCGGAGAATGGCAGCAGCCGGATCGTGCGAATGCTGTCTTCGAGACCGTTGGCGACAAATTCAAGACGCGCCTGATCTTCGTAGTTGATCTGCAATAGCCGCCTCAGCAGGTCACCGGAGCATTCCAATCGGTTCCGATTGCGTGCGAGGAATTCCCAGATTCGCCCCTCGACTGGCGGACGTCCACCAGGTGCGAGGAACGCGGTGGCACGGAAGCCATCGCCGGTGTGCAACCACTGATTCCCCGCCAAATCGCGCTGCCACTCCTCCCACAGAGTGACAATCTCCTCCAGCTCGGTGAGGCGGCGCGCCATCTGTATCTTGGTGACAGTGAGCTCGCCGACCAGCGTCATTAAGTCGTCGAGTTGCTGCGGGTTCACTCGTACGGTTTCAATGGCAAAACGCTCGTGCGGCTTGCCAGGGCTGGCTCCGTCCGCTTTGTGGGCTGGCTCTTGGTGTTCCGCCGCAGGGTAGGCTGCAGCAGTCGACTTGTCAGCCAGTGGCAAAGTCTCGGCCCGTACCGCCGGCTCCGACTCTTCGAGTTTTCGCGTGCCGGGCGACACCTCGCTTTCGTCGGCGACCGTG
>JACQEL010000184.1 GCA_016200595.1 Deltaproteobacteria bacterium | reverse complement strand
CTCGCGATAAGCCTTGCCCCGTTAGTGAACAGGAATTCGCTAAGGCCGCGTAACATCAAAAATTGCTTCACTTCGCAAACCGGAAACTACAGTTTCTTAAGGCATACAACTATAACCCCGTGAATGACGACCCGATCTCCGTGACGCTTCCTCCAGGACGCTACATCGTAGTGTCCGAAGCTCATTGGGCGTTGAGACGGGTGCAGGTGGAAGTACAAGCTGGGCAAACGACTGTCGTGCCTGAATCTCTGCTCGAACAGACCTCTCCCGTCTCATCCTCGTAACGAGAAAAGATTGACGTCTGATGAAGACACGAACCGGAGGGAGGTCATGATAGGCCCAAAGCACGGAGGCTCGTTGAGGAAGGCTCTTATCGTACGGGTCCTGTGTTGCTGCGCCGTGTATCTTCTGCAACCGGCTCTTCTCTATGCACAAGAAGCTCCATCGCAGCCAGTGACCCTAAATACAGCCGTTGATCTGGCATTGGGCAACTACCCAGCCATCCGTGCGGCCCAAGCGCAGGCTGCCGCGGCGCGTGCCGGCATTGATCTGGCCCGCACGGCGTACTTGCCTCGTACCGATCTGCTCTGGCAGGAGAACCGGGCGACCAGAAATAATATTTTCGGCCAGTTGCTACCCCAATCGGTCATCCCGTCCATCTCTGGACCCGTGCTCGGTACCAAATCCTATGCGAGCACGTGGGGCAGTGCAGGAGGAGTACTGTTCTCGTGGGAGCCTTTCGATTTCGGACTGCGCAGTGCCAACGTTGAGCTTGCGCGCACGGCGATGAATCAAGCCAATGCAGGCGTGGAGGTCACGCGACTCGATGTTGCCACAGCGGCCGCCGACGCCTTCTTAGCAGTACTGGCGGCAGAGCAAGCAGTCCGCGCGGCTCAAGCCAACGTTGAGCGCTTACAGGTGTTCGCCCAGTCTGTGCATATTTTAGTGCAGAATCAGCTCCGCCCTGGTGCAGATGCCTCACGCGCAGACGCTGAACTGGCAGTCGCGAGAAATCAACTCATCCAAGCCCAACAGACTGTTGCACTCAATCAGGCCACCCTTGCCGAGGCCCTCGGTCTTGCAGGGACTTCGGTGACCGCCGACCCCGGTCCGCTGCTTGCGCTGCCACCGGCAACGGCTTTGCCGGTTCCTGATTTCAATGCTCACCCGTTGGCACGTGCGCAGGCGGCCGTAGTGGAGACCGTGCGCGCCCGACAGCACGTCTTAGACCGCTCCTACTTCCCGCGCGTCAATTTGCAGGCTGCTTTCTCGGGGCGTGGAACTGGTGCGCAGCTGGACGGACGATTGATAGACGGAAAGGGCCTTCTCCCTGATACTCCCAACTGGGCTGTGAGCATATCTGTGAGTTTTCCTCTCTTTGACATTTTCGCACTCCGTGCGCGCCGCGAAGCGGAAGCCGGCAATGAAACGGCAGAACGGGCCCGCTACGAGCAGACCATTCAGAACCTGACTGCACAAGACGTCCGCACGCGGGCTCTGGTTGAAGCTGCGCAGCGTATCGCCGAAAACACCCCTTTTCAGCTCAAGGCGGCGCAAGAAGCGGAAATACAAGTCCGGACCCGCTACGGGTTTAGCTTAGCGACCATTACGGATGTTGCCGACGTGCAACGACTGCTTTCCCAGGCTGAGGTTGATGATGCGGTTGCCCGCTTAGGCGTGTGGCGTGCGCTGCTCGCGGCGGCAAGAAATCAAGGGGACCTCCACCCGTTTCTGCAGCAAGTCTTAGACGCCCAAGCGGCAAAGGGCAAATAATTATGTGGCTCATTAATACGGCTCTGCGCCGTCCCATTACCATTGTAGTGGCCGTCATCGCTATCGCGCTGGGCTCAATTCTCGCGTTCATACGTATGCCAATAGATATTTTTCCTGATCTCAAACTTCCTGTGATTTACGTAGCGCAGCCCTATGGTGGGATGGATCCGGCCCAGATGGAAGGGTACCTCGTCTCGTATTATGAATACCATTTCCTCTACATCACGGGCATTGAACACGTCGAATCGAAATCCATCCAAAACGTCGGCCTGATCAAACTCTACTTTCATCCCGGAACTGATATGAGCCAGGCCCTGGCGCAGACTATCTCGTACGTCGAGCGGTCCCGTGCCTTTATGCCGCCGGGGACGGTCTCACCGTTCGTTGTGCGCTTCGACGCCGGCAGTGTTCCCGTTGGCTACCTCGTCTTTTCCAGCGAGACGCGGGGCGTAGGAGAGATCCAAGACCTGGCCCTCTTTCGTGTGCGTCCAATGTTTGCCACCTTACCGGGAGTTTCCGCTCCGCCGCCGTTCGGTGGTAACCAGCGAACAGTGGTTATCCGCGTTGATCCAGACCGACTGCGCGCATACAACATGTCGCCTGAAGAAGTGATTAAGGCAGTGGCGACGGGCAATACGATCCTGCCCGCAGGAAATGTCAGAACCGGCGATATTAATCGTCTGGCACCGCTGAACTCGGTCGTGCCGCAAATCCAAGAACTGGGCAGTTTGCCGATCAGAACAGGAGCAGGACCGACCGTATTCCTGAGTGACATTGGCACAGTCCAGAACAGCAGCGACGTCTTGACCGGGTACGCCCTCGTCAATGGACGTCGGACTGTATACATCCCCGTCACCAAGCGTGCCGATGCCTCCACGCTGGACGTGGTGAACCGTGTCAAGACAGAACTGCCAAGAATGCAGGCGCTGGTTCCTGAAGACATTAAAGTCAGCTTCGAGTTCGATCAGTCCACCTATGTGAAGAATGCCATTCGCGGGCTCGCAATTGAGGGCGCGCTTGGCGCGCTCCTGACAGGGTTGATGGTCCTGCTCTTCCTCCAAGATATGCGTAGCGCCGTGATCGTGGTGACGACCATCCCATTCGCGTTGCTGACGGCACTGGTAGGATTATGGCTGAGCGGACAGACGGTGAACCTCATGACACTCGGTGGGCTGGCGCTCGCTATCGGTATTCTCGTGGATGAGGCGACGGTCGCTATTGAAAATATCCACACCCATCTGGCCCACGGCGCCTCTCGTGCACGGGGGGTCCTTGATGCGGCGGGCGAGACCGCCATCCCCCGCCTGCTGGCGATGCTCTCTATTCTCGCGGTCTTCGTGCCGTCCTTTTTCATGGTCGGCGTCACCCGGGCGCTCTTTGTCCCGTTATCGTTGGCTGTCGGCTTTGCGATGCTGGCGTCGTACGTCTTATCGAGCACCTTGGTCCCCGTGCTCTCCGCCTGGTTCCTGCGCGAGGGCCATAGCAGTGGGAGTGGACCCTCTTTTTTCCAGAACCTGCAGGAACGCTATGGGCGCGTGCTCACCCGCTGCGTGCAGAACTGCTGGCTGGTCATCGCTTGCTATGCGCTGGTCGCACTCGTTGGTACTGTACTGGTGGGCCGCCGACTCGGGACAGAACTTTTTCCCACTGTCGACACCGGCCAGTTCCAATTGCGGCTACGTGCGCCGACCGGGACGCGGGTGGAGCGCACCGAGGTGATTGCGCAGCAGGCACTGGACGCCATACGCGCCGAGACCGGACCGGACAATGTCGCTATCACACTCGGTTTTGTCGGTACGCAGCCGCCCAGTTATCCGATCAATACGATCTACCTCTGGACGAGTGGACCGCACGAAGCTGTGTTGTTGGTCGCCCTGCGGCCGAACGCCCCCATTCGTCTCGCTGAGTTGAAAGAACGGTTGCGTGAAAAGCTGCCTGCTATTCTGCCGGAAGGCGCAACCATCTCTTTTGAGGCGGGCGACATTGTCAGTCAGATCATGAACTTTGGTGCGCCGACTCCTATTGAAGTCGCCGTGAACGGGCCTAACCTTGCCGCGGACCGGGCGTTCACTGGAAAAGTGATGGTAGAGATGCAGAAGGTTTCGGCACTGCGAGACCTCCAGTTTGGGCAACCCCTGGACTATCCAACCGTTGACATCAAAGTGGACCGGGAGCGCGCAGGTCAGCTTGGCGTAACGGTCGATCAGGTCGGACGGTCGCTGGTGGCCGCAACATCATCGAGCCGGTTCGTGCAGCCGAATTACTGGCTCGATCGTTCGAGTGGAATTGCTTATCAGGTCCAGGTAGAGATTCCTCAATTTCGGATGAGTTCTCTTGAAGATGTCGAGAGTGTGCCAGCCATGACCAACGGCGCGTTGCGCCCGCTGGTCGGAGATGTCGCGCAGGTCAGCTACGGCACCATGCCTGGCGAGTATGACCGGTACAATCAACAGCGGATGATCACCATCACCGCTAACATCGCGGGAAAAGATTTGGGGAGTGTCGCCAGCGAGGTGGCTGCTGCCGTCCGGCGTGCTGGTGACCCGCCTCGCGGGGTGGCCGTGAATATCCGCGGTCAGATTCCGCCGATGAACCAAACTCTGTCAGGTCTCGGGCTGGGGCTTGTGCTCGCTGTCGTTGTTATCTTCTTGTTGCTCGCTGCCAACTTCCAGTCACCCCGCCTGGCCTTGGTGGTGCTCTCGACCTCTCCGGCGGTCATCCTCGGCGTCGTGGGAGCGTTATGGCTCACAGAAACCACGCTCAATGTGCAATCCTTCATGGGAGCGATCATGGCGATTGGAGTCTCGGTCGCTAATGCGATTTTGCTCGTCACATTTGCTGAGCATTACCGACGTGAAGGTCAGCCGGCGGATGCCGCAGCGGCAGCGGGAGCCAAAAGCAGGCTCCGACCGATCTTGATGACCAGCATGGCGATGATCGCCGGCATGATCCCTATGGCACTGGCGCTGGGCGAAGGAGGAGAGCAGACTGCCCCTCTGGGCCGAGCGGTGATTGGTGGACTTGCGGCCTCTACCATTGCCGTGCTGCTGATCCTCCCTGCAGTATTTGCGCTCGTGCAGCGCCGTGCAAGTCGCGCTTCCGCCTCTCTCCACCCTGACGATATGGAGAGGGGATTGGCGGAAGTTCCCTAGTATCTAAGGGCACGGAGGCATGCAGGACTTTTTGCTCTGCTTCTCCTGCACATTTTCTGCAATTTGCATGGGTGTTCTCAGAAACCGGCCTTGGGGAGAAAATACAAGATGGCTCTCAGAAAGCTCATACTTGGAGCAAGTATCATAAGCACGGCAGTCGTGATCATTTCCTGGAGTCTTGGCAAAAGCAACGTACAGGAGGTAACACACTCGGATGTGCGATCTGCAGTGGATAAGTCAGCTCTGACTCAAGTCCCGACCGTCGTGGTCGCCGGGGTCGTATCACGGCAGTTCACTCGCCAAACCCTACTGCCAGGTGAACTCCAGGCCTATCAAGACGTAGCTCTCTATCCAAAGGTGCAGGGCTTTGTGGAATGGATTGAGGTGGACCGTGGTTCAGTGGCTAAAGAGGGTCAGCTCCTCGCCCGCCTCATCGCCCCTGAGCTTACCGCGCAGCGTAGAGAAGCCGCAGCAAAGGTCCAGGCCGCACACGCTCAGCGCTTGGAAGCGGAGGCGAAACTCGCAGCCGATGAGGCAACCTACAAACGGCTGAAAGCCGCCTCAGCTACGCCCGGCGTTATTACTGGTAATGATGTTGACGTCGCCCAAAAAACTGTCGAGGCTGCTCGCGCGCGCGTTCACGCAGGGCAGGAGAATGAGGCCGCTGCTTTGCAAGCTGCTCATTCATTTCAAGACATCGAATCCTATCTCCACATCACCGCGCCGTTTGACGGCATCATTACCGAGCGGAATATCCATAAGGGAAGTTTAGTAGGGCCATCTGGCGGGCCCGCTTCTCTGCCAATGTTACGGATTCGGCAGATCTCTCTCTTACGGCTGGTTGTTGCGCTCCCAGAGATGGATGTAGCGAGCATTGAGCCAGGGACTGAGGTGAGTTTCACTGTGCCAGCATTTTTAGGCGAGACTTTTAAGGGTGTCGTTCAGCGCGTTGCCCACGCGCTGGACGTGAAGACACGGACGATGCCGGTTGAATTGGATGTGGAGAATCCTTCAGGACGGCTAGCCCCTGGGATGTATGCCGAAGTCGCTTGGCCGATACGTCGGCCGCAGCCTTCTCTTTTTGTTCCGTCATCAGCAATGGTGACCACGACAGAGCGGACATTCGTCATTCGGATTCGTAACGGGGAAGTGGAATGGATTGACGTAAAACGCGGCGCAGCAATGGGCGATATGGTTGAGGTATTCGGGAACCTGGAGCCCGGAGATCAAGTCGCGGTGCGTGGCACGGATGAATTACGTGCTGGTACTCCTGTTGTTGCGAAGCAGGTCTCTGCAAAGTCTTGACTCTTTGTCGCTCACCAAGGGGACTGCTGATGAACAGGAAACAGTCTGGACTGATACTCATCTTGGCCGTGATTGCGGGATTGGCAGGCGGTGCAGTGTCGAATCGATTCTTAACCGGCTTCCCTCTGTCTCCTCAGAAGGCACGGTCATCCCTAAGCGACGTTCTCTTCTTCTCTATTTGAGTGGTACGCTGTGAGGAAGCTGAGGCACTGTCGTACTTGGACCCGCAATCCAGAGCCTGACAAAAAATTCAGAAACTCTTCAGGAAACAGCCCTGGCCTTCGCTAGACGGAGGTCGGAGAATAGGGGCACGGTCATGCGTATCCTCGTCGTCGAAGATGAAGCCAAGGTCGCACGGGCCCTCAAGGAAGGACTGGAGGGCGAACACTATGACGTAGTCGTCGCGCAGACGGGCGAAGAGGGGTTTTTCCGCATTAACGCCGAGGTCTTTGATGTGGTAGTGTTGGATCTCATGCTCCCGGGGCGGGATGGGATCGAAGTGCTGACGACAGTACGCAACCGTGGATTACAGACCCCGGTCCTGATCTTGACCGCCAAGGATGCCGTCGAGGACCGCGTGCTCGGGCTTGATACCGGTGCAGATGATTATTTAGTAAAGCCCTTCGCATTCCCAGAACTCCTTGCCCGTATTCGTGCGCTCTTGCGTCGCGGCCGGACCGATCAGGTCCTGCGCCTCAAAGCCGGGGACTTAGAGATGGACCTCGTGACGCGAAGAGTGATGCGCGGCAACCAACCTCTAGATTTGACAGCACGCGAATTCGAACTCTTGGAATATTTACTGCGCCACCAGAACCAGCTTGTGTCCCGCGAGATGCTCACCCGTGAGGTATGGAAAGAACCCTCCCGCGCCACGCCACTCGACAATGTGATTGACGTTCACATTACGCGCCTGCGCAAGAAGGTGGACCAGGACTTTCACATCAAGCTCATCCACACAGTACGAGGGGTCGGCTTCATCCTGCGTGAAGGTG
Organism: Deltaproteobacteria bacterium; assembly: GCA_016200595.1. Classification (GTDB taxonomy): domain Bacteria; phylum Desulfobacterota; class Binatia; order Bin18; family Bin18; genus JACQEL01. The sequence goes on along the minus strand of JACQEL010000184.1, from coordinate 4,398 downwards.
AGCCATGAAACGGATGCGGCATCTTCGCAGGGTGCGCATACGGCTCACACTCTGGTATGCAGGATCTCTCACCGTGATGTTAATCCTCTATGCTGGTGGTGTGTTCATTTTCCTCAGACACAGTCTCTTCACTGAACTTGATGGCCGACTGCATGAGGATTTCGAAGTCGCCGAGCAGATGCTGGAACGAACGACTGACAGTGGAATTCGCTGGCGGGCCAGTGATCGTCATGAGGAAGAAGAGATTGGCGATGACAGTTGGCTGGAGGTGTGGAGCCCTGAAGGCAGACTGTTGTATCGTCGTGAGTCGTTCGAGGAAGAGGGCAAGGGGTTGCTCTTCTCTGTGGCTCCGCCTGGACAGCGCGGATACCAATCCATTTCACTGCCTAATGATATCCACGTGCGAGCCTTGAGCGGGCCCTATGCAATCGCCGGGCTATCGGTAGCCATTCGCGTTGCCAGATCTGAAGCGCGACTTCGGCGCGAGCTTAATGGACTTTTGCTTGTTCTAGGACTTGGTCTTCCTGTGGCCGTTGGGATCGCTGGCTTCGGTGGATACGGACTCGCGCGCCGTGCTCTGGCTCCGGTGGGTCAGATGGCCGACCGGGCAAGAACAATCACTGCGGAGCACCTTGGGGAACGGCTACCGGTTGTGAATTCTGATGATGAACTTGGACACCTCGCCACGGTGTTTAACGACACCTTCGCCCGCCTAGAGCGGTCCTTTGAGCAACTGCGTCGTTTTACGTCGGATGCCTCCCACGAACTGCGCACTCCTCTCACAGCGATCCGCAGCGTCGGCGAAGTAGGGCTACGCGAACATCGCGACGAGAATGCTTACCGTGAGATCATTGGCAGTATGCTGGAGGAAGCGGATCGACTGGGTCGTCTGGTAGATAGTCTGCTGACGCTCTCTCGCGCTGATGCCGGGCAGGTGAAGCTCACTTTTGAGCGCGTGGACCTGGCGGAGCTGGTACATGACGTGGTCAACCATTTGAGCGTGCTCGCCGAAGAAAAGCGGCAACACGTCTCGGTTGAGACCGCCGGGCCGGTCTACGCGACGGTAGACCGCCTCGTGCTTCGTCAGGCCATCGTTAACCTGGTTGACAATGCCATCAAGTACAGCCCAGACGGCGGCCATGTGCGGATTGTCGTCCGGGACCAGCCACATGGTCCCGCTCTGGAAGTGATTGACACAGGGCCTGGAATCGGGGCGGAGCATAGGGATCGTGTCTTTGACCGCTTTTACCGCGTAGACAAAGCACGCTCGCGGGAGTTGGGGGGAACCGGGCTCGGGCTTGCCATCACGCGCTGGGCAGTGGAGGCACACGGTGGTCGCATCGAGCTAGAGAGCGAGGAGGGCAAGGGAAGTACCTTTCGGATCAGATTGCTGTCAACACAAGCGTAGATGAAAGGAGTCTAGACATGAAGATGGCACATGTCTCTCGTATAGCGGCGACCCTCGTCTTGGCATTCTTGACGTTAGGACAAGGTATGGCACCTGGCATAGCGCAGGAGACGTCGAAGGAATCTGCGTCACCGCCCGGCAAGCCGGTGACCCAAATAGCACCTGCTAAAGCTAGCAACGACTCTCGCCCTGACATCGTTATCGCGGTCAAGGCAACGGCAGCGAAAGACTGTGGGTGTAAAGAATGCGCGGCAAAAGGCTGCGATCCGTGTCACGGCAAAAACTGCTATTTCTGCGCTGCAAAGTCGCTGGTGGCAATGGAATGCGGGTGCGGTATGTGTGACGCCAAGGGCTGCGACATATGCGGTCCGGGTTGCGACGTCTGCAAGTTCCATCTGGCTCCCGTTGCAGAGGCAGAGTCACCTGCCCAAAAGCAGGAGAAGTAACCGTGGGGTGACAGCGGTCGGGGTCAGCAACGATGATGCTAGGCGCTCCCTAATCAAGAAGGAGGAAGAAAGATGAGCAATATGACTCGGCGAGAAGCAGTTGGGACCCTGATCACCGGCAGCGTAGTGGCTGCCCTGATTGATCTCACTCAAGGAGGAGATGTCATGGCAGAAGAAACGCAACCGACCGGTACCACGCCGTCGCTCGCGCCCGCGTATCGTGGAGCGAACCAGATCAAACCCCTGCCCTTTGAGGCGAGCAAGCTAAAGGGGCTGTCGGAGAAGCTCATCACCTCCCATCACCAAAACAACTACGGGGGCGCCGTCAAACGGCTCAACCAAATCCAGCAACAGATCGGCGGCCTGCCGAAAGATGCAGCGCCGTACCAAATGGGTTCACTCAAACGCGAAGAACTCATCGCTACCAATTCGATGATCCTGCACGAATTCTACTTCGGCAACCTCGGCGGTGATGGTAAAGCCAGCGGCACGGTCGTTGACTTGCTTAAAGCCCAGTATGGCACCGTTGAGGCGTGGGAACAGGACTTTCGCCTGACTGGTATGTCTCTTGGCGGCGGCTCAGGCTGGGTGATCTTGAATTACAATCCGCGGGAACAAGCCGTACACCATTACTGGGCGGCGGATCATACGCACAGTCTGGCCTGGGGTATGCCACTGTTAGTGATGGATATGTATGAGCATGCCTACCAGATGGACTATGGGGCGAATGCCCGTGGCTATATCGATGCATTTTTTCAGAACATCCAGTGGGACGAAGTGAACCGCCGAGCTGAGGGCGCGCGGTCCCACATTCGATGCGCCCGGGGCGACCTACCCGCACAAGGACGAGCACGGCCGGTGCTCATTTGAAGCACTGGCTGAGGAATATTGCCCTGCCGACGCCGTGCTCCGCGAACTAGCCCGTATCGTACGCGGGGCTGACTTTGCTGAGGAGATCGGGCTCACGCCGGAGTCGGCGGGCTTGCGTACGATCTCACACGGTTTCCCACGGGTCGCGCAGGACGACCACGAGATAGTGGAAAAAGCCACGTTTCTCTACGACGCACTCTACGCAGAACTCGCTCAACGGCGCGGGGGCAACGCCTGAGCCAGTGTGAACCTGCGCTCTGAGATAAAGGAGGAGACATGCGTACAATCGTACCACTGATCGTAGCACTCGTTCTCACCAGTACTGCGTTTGCTGAGATAAAGTCCACCTCCGAGACGACTCTCGATTTTGACAAGTTTGAGAGGGGCAAGACTCCTGCCGACTTCTCGACTGCCTTGACCGGTGGTGGGGGACCGGTCTCTTGGGTAATCCAGGAAGACTCCACCGCTCCGAGCGGCGGGAAAGTGCTGGCGCAAATGAGTACCGACAAGACGGACTACCGCTTCCCCCTTTGTGTCTATGACAAGGCTACGGCCAAGGATGTCGAGGTCTCGGTCAAGTTCAAAGCAGTCTCAGGGAAAGTCGATCAAGCCGCCGGACTCGTGGCGCGCTTTCAGGATAAGGATAATTACTATATCACCCGTGCGAACGCGCTTGAGGACAACGTCCGGCTCTACAAGGTCGTGGGAGGTAGTCGCAAGCAGTTCGCGGGAGTAAAGGCGAAAGTATCGTCCGGCCAGTGGCACGCTCTGAAGCTTGAAGTAAAGGGTAAGCACTTCGCAGTATTTTTCGATGACAAGCTGCTGTTCGAGGCCGACGATGACACCTTCAAAGACGCAGGTAAGGTGGGGCTATGGACGAAAGCTGACAGCGTAACCTATTTCGACGATCTGAAGATCGAAAGTTACGACCCGCAGTAGTTGTGAGGAGGAAGGTGGCATATGGAGCAAAACGAAGGCACTCCCCGAGTGCGAATCTGGGACCTAGTGCGATATTACCTCCGCCTGGGAGCGCTCGGTTTTGGCGGCCCGGTTGCACTGTGTGGGCAGATGGAAAAAGAGCTGGTCGCAGAACGACAGTGGCTGACGAAAGAGGAATTCCGCGACGGCATTGCCGTATGTCAATCGTTGCCGGGGCCGCTCGCCATCCAGGTGGGAATCTATGTTTCTTATTTGCGGGGAGGGTTCTGGGGCGCCTGGGCCGGCGGTTGGGCCTTCATCTTGCCCAACTTTCTCATCGTGTCCACCCTGGGCGCCTTGTACGTCCATTTCGGCGGTTTATCCCCGGTGCGCGCCATTTTCTATGGTGTCAGTCCTGCCGTGATCGCCTTGATCCTGTATTCCTGTTACCGGCTGGCCAAGCTAGGCATGGAGGACCCCGTGCAGTGGGTCATCGCTGGGGTGTGTCTGGCTGTTACAGTGGTGCTCCAGGCCGAAGTGGCTCTTCTGTTCATCATCTCCGGGATAATCGGCATCCTCTATTACGGAACCCTGTTCCGGGCAGGGCATATTCCGTCCTTACCTTTACTGGCCGCCGTACCTCTCGGCGCTGGAGCCCTGGGCGGCATATCGGGTTCAATGCTTGGTAAACTGCTAGTGTTCTTTCTGAAGGCCGGCTCGCTGACGTTTGGCAGTGGACTGGTCATCGTTCCTTTC
>JACQEL010000183.1 GCA_016200595.1 Deltaproteobacteria bacterium | reverse complement strand
GGAAGGACCGCCTTTGCCTTCATCCTCCTTGTCACCGCGCCCCGTACTTTGCTGGTCTTTGCCTTTAGGCAGATTCTGTCCCTCAACGGAAAAATCCGGCTTTTTCTGCTCATTCGCCGGGCGCAAGGCCAAGCGGTTATCCGGTGGCGGAGTCGTGCCTTGATTATCCTGGTTTTGGCCTTTGTCTTGCAGACCCTGGAGCGCTTGACGAATCGCCTTTTGCAACTCTTCAGGCAGAGCAGCCAAAGAGCGCTTCTCCTGCTCACGTCCATCCCCTTGGGTCTGGCTTTCCTGCTCGCTCCTCTGCTTATCCCCAGTGCCACCGTCGTTGAACAGCGAGCTTCCACCCCAATTGTTCTGCGAGTCTGGCAAGAGCGACATTTTTTTCTCGAGCAGCTGTCCCGCGCGATCAGGCAGGTCGGACAACACCGTCTGGAGATTAGCGAGCGAAAAAGGGTTGGGTTCCGATGAGGGAGAAAGCATGGGCACCAAAAAGGCAAAGAGGGCGAAGAGCAAAGAGGCGAGGAAAGGCAGAAAGCTCCAGGGTATGCGGCTTGGGGCGATTTTCTTGACCTCCCACCCAGGCAGACGGTCGGTGTTATCGGCAAGTAAGTGAGGCCACAGACTCGAGGGCGGAGGCTTGCCAATGACGCCGGCAGTCAGTTGCGCGACCAAGGTCGAGAGGCGTTCCTTGAGTCCGGCGCGGGTGTCAATACGGCGGGCAGCGGCGTTCAGGTCAGTCCAGCCCCCCAGACCGCGGCGGAGGAAAAATAACAGGAAGAAAGCGATCAGCACCAACAGCAGCCAGGCAGTAAGCGTAAATACCCAAGAGGAGAAGGTGAAAGCGAACAAAATCAGTAGCGCCGTGCCTAAGCAGAGCGCCGTGCCCAGCCCATAGAAGTTATGTTGTAAAGTATAAAGGTTGAACCGTGCCCGTATCCTCCGCAGTCTGTCCTCTATCTCCGCCAGGGCCAGCCGCTCCTCTGTGCCTGGTATCCCGACCATAGCTGTCTCCTCTCCGTACTTTATCCTCGTACGAAAGGCGCCCACAACATAGTTGAGAGCCCCGCGCTGGTCAACTCAGTACAGGAAATCGCAGTCCTTCGGGACCACAACCTCCTCAAGGGAGGCGAACTGTCCGAGAGACGAGGGTGTCCAGCCACCTACTGGCCAGGTGTGTCGGCTGGGTTTATACAAAGGCAGAAAGCGGAAAGCTCATGGCTATATGAAGGGCACACCAAGATCTGGAGATGTTGATGGAGACAACCCAGTGGCACCGCCGGCTCGGCGGTGCGCACCGGCCGCTGGCCGGTGCCACTATTATCTGCGGCCTGAGGGATCAATCCATACCTTGGTGTATCGGACATATAGGTGGCTGCTCTTTTGCTCATTTATCTTCTTGTTCTCTGCCTGTGAAAAGCCTTTACGCCTCCCCTACATCACGCCAGAACTCCATAACTGGCCCACAGCCTATAAAGGCGTGCCTGGCCTGAGACTGCACGTCTTCAACACTGGGACCCTCGAAGTCCGCGACAAGCTGGTGTACCGCGACGGGAGCCTGCGGAATACTGCCTCGCTCGACATCCTCGTGTTTGTCATCGAGCATCCCCGTTACGGGCTCATTTTGATTGGGACAGGACTTAACCGACAGATCGCTGACGACGCGGAACGTTACCTCGGCGGGTTCCGCCTCTCTTTGGGCACGCTGGTCATGGCAAAGGACCAAGATATTCTCTCCCAACTCAAGAGCGCAAAGCTCCCCGGCGCGAAGGTGCGCTCTATCATCTTGCCGGACTTGCGACTTGACCACGCCGGCGAATTAGAAAGTTTTCCTGCAGCTCAACCTATCGTCACCTCAGCCGAGTATGAAGCGGCGATGAATGAGAGAGACGGTACCCTCTATGTCTCTGGGGAGTACGATGCCGTACGCGAGTGGCGGTTCATTGACTTTGCCGGAGCTCAGCCGCTCGCAACCTTTCGTGCCCACCGGGATTTGTTTAACGATGGCAGTGTGCTGCTGATCGACGCGAGTGGAGCCACCGCCGGCGGCTTGGCCGTACTTGTAGGCTTACCAACTGCGCCAGTGCTGCTCTGCGGTAATCTCGCCTGGACCAAAGAGCATTATTTCTACACACGTCTCCCTGGTCTCCTCTTTGACCGCGCCGCGTGGTGGGAAAAGGTCTGGCGTCTGAAAAAGTTTAAGGATTTGGTGCCAGAACTAGCTGTGCTGCCTGACCATGAGTGGGCAGCGGTCGAAGCGGCCAAGACGAAAGATGTCGTGCTGCATCCTTTCTCAGGCGAGGAAGTGGCTGAAGATTCTGACAAGGAAAAGCAGGGAAACAAGCCGAAAAAGAGGGGCAAAGACAAGAAACAGCAGAGGTGAGCCGCCCAGAAGAAGACAGCTGACCAGAGAAAACTACACTGACATTTTTCCGAGGCTTTTTTCTTTCCACATTGACGATCGCCTCTAGCAACGAGTATTCTGCATTATTAGGAACTTAAAGGGAGGATTAAGGAGAAAAAGGGACATGAAACAATTGCTTACACCGGAGGCTGCTGCTGAACAACTGGCGGTAAGTGTAAAGACCATTAAAAACTTGCTGCGGAGCGGAAAGCTACGGGGAGTGAAAGTAGGCAATTTGTGGCGCCTACGAGAGGAGGCCCTGGAGGAATACCTCAAGGACTCGATCCATAATAGCGCCCCGCCTTTGGCGTCCAAGCAACCCATTGCAAGCAAATCAACCAAGTCACGCAAGTTGTGCACTCCATTGGGCCGGCAACTTTGGAAGATTCGTTCGAGAATGATCGCATCAGGTGAGCCCCTTCTTGGCTGGGAAGAGATCGAGCAAGAGATTGCTGAACGAAGGGGTGAGACTGAATGAGCAAGAAAAAGACTTACCTGGACGCCGGAGTGCTTATCGCAGCAGTGCGTGGAAGGGATGAGGTGGCAGCAAGGGCAATGCAGGTCCTCGATGACCCCGACCGTGAATTCGTTTCGAGTGCTTTTCTCAAACTTGAGATCCTTCCCAAAGCAGTCTATGGCAAACGTCAGACCGAGGTAGAATTCTACGAGACCTTCTTTGCTGCCGTGAGGCACTGGGCAAAGACGCTACCCCGTATTGTGGAGAAGGCACAGCAGCATGCGAATATGCACGGGCTCGGGGCGATGGATGCACTCCACGTGGCTGCTGCCATCTCTGTCGGTGCAGATGAATTGATAACCACGGAAAAACCAGAGAAGCCCATACATCGAGTGACGGAGGTAAAGGTTATCTCGCTTCAAGGAATCAGTTGAACAGGAAAGGGGGATGAGAATTCAGCTTTTTTCTTCTCTTCCCTGAGGGATCTCAGGAGTCCGAGAAATGACTACAGCTTATCATTCACAATATTACGCCTACGAACTGACCAAGCGGTGCTCGTCGGAGAAGTTGGAAAAGCTCTCGCAATCCCTCTTCAATGCCACTGTTGATATGAATCCTCACCAGATTGAAGCGGCATTATTTGCCTTTCGCTCACCTCTCTCGCGCGGTGCGCTTCTTGCCGATGAAGTCGGACTGGGGAAAACAATTGAAGCCGCTCTCATTATCAGCCAGAAGAAGACATCACCGAGGCCGTAGCTGAAGACTTCGAGAGCCTAGATGAGATCAAGGAAGAGTGGACAGAGGGTGAAGAAGATGCCGTTCCACAGACTGTGGAGGAAAACATAGAAGATAAGCTGCGGGTACAGTTACTGAGAGCAGAAATTGAGGAACTAGAAGCCTATCGGCATCTGGCTGTTTCCATAACAGAGAATGCTAAAGGTCAGGCGCTCCTCGTGGCATTAGAAAAGGGGTTCGACAAACTAGCGGCACTCAACGCAGCACGAAAGGCCGTGATCTTCACTGAGTCACGACGCACGCAGGCGTATCTAAAGCGACACCTTGAGGAACATGGCTACAAGGGCCAGATCGTACTGTTCAATGCCTCAAATGCAGACCCTGAATCGCAACAAGTATACAAAGAGTGGTATGATCGGCACAAAGGCAGTGATGAGATCTCTGGCTCACGAACCGCCGATCTGCGGTCAGCCTTAGTGGAACATTTCCATGATCACGCCTCCATCCTGATCGCCACAGAGTCTGGTGCAGAAGGCATTAATTTGCAATTCGCGGCCCTTGTCGTGAACTACGATCTTCCCTGGAATCCGCAGCGTATCGAGCAACGCATCGGGCGCTGCCATCGGTACGGTCAGAAACACGATGTCGTGGTGATCAACTTCCTCAATCGAAAGAACGCGGCCGATGTAAGAGTCTTCCAGTTGCTCTCCGAGAAGTTTCGCCTCTTCCACGGAGTGTTCGGAGCTAGCGATGAGGTTTTAGGAGCTATCGAGTCTGGGGTCGATTTTGAAAGAAAGATTGCAGAAATCTATCAAAACTGCAGGACTGCTCCGCAGATCGAGGAGGCGTTCAACACTCTGCAGAGAGAACTTGACGAGCAAATTGCCGCCCGGTTTGCCGACACCCGACAGAAACTCCTGGAACACTTCGACGAAGAGGTGCACGAACGCTTACGACTTAACCGAGAACAGACGCTCCGCCAGATCAACCGCCTCGAGGAATGGCTGTGGAATCTGACGAGACACGAACTGCAAGGGTACGCCAACTTTCGCCCCGATCAATACGCATTCCACCTGGAAACCGTGCCGGAGGGTCTCACTGAGGACGGGGTCAGGCGCGGACGGTATCAGCTACTTACTAGAGTAGAAGATGGGGAGCCAAGCTTTTATTACCGGCTTGGTCACCCGTTGGCCGAGGTGTTAATCGGCCAATCCAAAAGTCGGCAAGTCGCTCCGCGTGAAGTGACGTTCCTTTACAGCCAGCACGGCACGGTAGTTAGTGTTGTGAGAACCTTAGCAGAACAAACAGGGTGGCTGTCACTTACCCAAGTATCTATCGAAGCACTCGATACCGAGGATCATCTAATCTTTGCCGCCTTCACGGATGATGAGGCGTCAGTTGACCAAGAAACCTGTGAACGACTTTTCACGATAGCCGGCACGGTAGGAACCGAAGTCGAGGTACTCCCTGAATGGCGAGAGCGCCTGGCCACGGCGACAGAGACCGCGACCAATGCCATCATTGAGGAAGTTGCTGCCCGGAACAATAACTACTTCGAGCAAGAATTAGAGAAAGTTGACAAATGGGCCGAGGATCTGAAAGAAAGTTTGGAGATTACGCTGAAAGAGCTTGACGCCCAAATTAAGGCGCTCAAGAAGGAGGCTCGACTCGCGGCCGACCTTCAGACAAAAGTTGACCTTCGGCGTAAAGTCAGCGAGCTTGAGAAACAACGCCACAGGAAACGTCGCGACATCTTCGATGCCCAAGATGAAATTGAAAGCAGGAAGGAAGGCTTGATCGCAGAGGTAGAGGCTCGCCTCAAACAGAAGGTGACCAAAAGCCATCTGTTCACGATTCGTTGGATTGTGAGGTGACCTCTGTGCTGTCTTGCCTCGTGCGTCTGTTCAGAAAAAAGCTTGCGCTGTGATTTCTTTGGCGTTTCTGCTCGTAACTGCTATGGTGAGCGAGGTTCTTTATATCTCTTGCGAGGTTTAACATGGCGAAGAAAATTAACGCCCTCAAGGCGCGACAGCACCTTGGCCAGCTTCTAGAGGATGTGTGTTATCAGAATGAGCAGTATGTCATCGAGCGAGCTGGCAAGCCTATGGCCGCCGTGGTGCCGGTGTGGCAGCTTGAGGAGCGAGCGAAGCGGCGGGAAAGACTCTTTGCTACGGTCGATGACATCCGCCAGAAAAACAAGCGGGTGACACCACAAATTATCGAGCGGGAGGTCGCGGAAGCAGTGAAGGCAGTGCGGGCACAGGCTCAGCGTAACAACGCATGATTCGGGTGGTTATTGATGCCAACGTGTTCGTCAGCGCAGTGCTGACGACGAGGGGCAACGCCGCTCAGATTCTTGACGCCTGGCGTGCGGAGCAGTTTGAGCTTGCCGTCTCTCCGGTGATCCTGGAAGAACTCGCGCGTGTATTACAGTACCCGCGTATAGCCAAGCGCCACGGCCTGTCTGAAGAGCGGATTCAAGAATTTCTCGATGAACTTGCTCATCTCGCACTTCAGACTCCCGGAGAGTTAACGCTCGATGTCATTAAGGGCGATCCTTCCGATAACCGCTACCTGGAGTGTGCTGTCGAGGGAGCGGCAGATGTTATCGTCAGCGGGGATCAGGATCTTTTGGATTTAGAGGGGTATCAGGGAATCCATATACTCACTCCGCGGGCATTCCTCACACTACTGAGGGAGTCAGCAAGACAGCCATGACCAGAAATCCCAAACTCGAACTCACCTAGATCGGCAAGGAGAATCACCCCCGGCTCGAACCCCGGATCCTCCTTGAAGACTCGGCGCGCTCCTACCACGCTGCGCACCGTGTCACCGACCACGACCTGTTCGACAACCGTCCATCTTCGGTGACAACCTCCTCGCTCTCAAGGCTTTAGAGCAGGAGTTCACAGGAAAGATCAAGTGCATTTACATCGATCCGCCTTATAATACCGGGGCCGCTTACACTCATTACGATGATGGGGTAGAGCACTCACTCTGGCTATCTTTGATAGAGGCCCGACTTGAGATCCTTTGGCGACTCCTCGGCAACGAGGGGTCTTTATGGATTTCAATCGATGATGATGAGATGCCTTACCTTCGAGTCTTGATGGACCAACTTGTCGGCAGAGACAAGTTTATTGCTTGCAACGTTTGGCAGAAACGGTATTCGCGCGAGAATCGAGAAGCAATAGGCGATGTCCACGAATATGTGGTTGTTTATGCCAAAGACGTTGAGCGTTTCAAATCAATAAGAAATCGCGTACCGATAACTGAAGAACAGGCAAAAGTTTACAAGAATCCTAACAACGATCCTCGCGGAAGATGGCGACCCATCCCTATGACAGCCCAGGGCTATCGTCCAAACCAAATGTATCCCATCACAACGCCAATCGGAGTCGTTCATAGGCCACCCGAAGGACGCTGTTGGAGCACGGTAGAAGAGGAATTTAACAAATTGAAAAGTGAGGGAAGGATATGGTTTGGCAAAGACAAAAGCTCCCAGCCGAATATTATTCGCTATCTCTCTGAGGTTGAAGGAATGGTCCCTTGGACTTGGTGGCCTAGCGATGAGGTCGGCCACACGGATGAGGCAAAAAAGGAGATTCATGCACTTTTTGGAAAGGTTGATGCCTTCGATACACCGAAGCCCGAAAGGCTGATACAGAGACTATTTACGATTGCGACCAATCCTGGCGATTGGGTTCTCGATTCTTTCGCCGGGTCTGGCACGACTGGCGCCGTCGCCCATAAAATGGGTCGCTGCTGGATCATGGTTGAGTTGGGTGAACACTGCCACACCCACATCCTTCCGCGTCTGCAAAAAGTCATCGACGGCACGGATCAGGGCGGCATCAGTAAGGCAGTCGGCTGGAAAGGTGGCGGTGGCTTTCGTTACTTCCGGCTTGCTCCATCGCTCCTGGAACAGGACAAGTACGGCAACTGGGTCATCAGCAAGAACTACAACTCCGCCATGCTCGCCGAGGCCATGTGCAAACACATGGGCTTCACTTACGCCCCCAGCGACTCGGTCTATTGGCAGCATGGCTACTCTACCGAACAAGACTTCATCTACGTCACCACGCAAAATCTCAACCACGACCAACTCGCCAGTTTAAGTGATGAAGTGGGCGAAGAGCGCACGCTGTTGATCTGCTGCACAGCATTCCGCGCCAAACCGGACACCTTTCCGAACCTCACGCTCAAGAAGATTCCCAAGGCCGTACTGAACCGTTGTGAATGGGGACGCGACGATTACAGCCTGAAGATTGCCGACCTGCCGCCCGCGCCTGTTGAAGACACTCCCCCTCCAAGTAACGAGAAAAAGGGCCGGACGGTGAAGGCCAGAAAAGATGGACAGGTGGAACTCCCGCTCTTCACAACGGGAGGGAACGAATGAACCGCCACGTCAACGCTATCAGCGGTCGCCTCAGCCTTCGTGCCCCACAACGCGAATCACTGGAGATTCTTGCTCGCGTGGCTGACCTCATCCCGCTGGAGAAAGATCGGGATCTCGCTCTTGCGCTGGAGACCATCCGCTCCGAGTTTCCGACCCTGAGCGATTTCGAGCGCGATTTCCCCTCTCTATGTTTCGCTCTGGCAACTGGTGTCGGCAAAACGCGACTGATGGGCGCATTCGTCGCCTACCTCCACCTCGCGAAAGGTGTCCGCCACTTTTTCGTCCTTGCGCCTAATCTCACCATCTACAACAAGCTGATTGCGGATTTCACGCCGAACACGCCCAAATACGTGCTGCAGGGCATCGCCGAGTTTGCTACCAACCCGCCCGAGATCATCACCGGCGACAATTACGAAAGCGGGCGTGGTGTCCGCGGGACAGACCTGTTCGGGGGTGCCGGTATTCATATCAACATCTTCAACATCTCCAAGATCAACTCGGAGGTGCGTGGTGGCAAAGCACCGCGTATCAAGCGGCTGTCGGAGTATATCGGCCAAAGCTACTTCAACTACCTCGCCGGGCTGAACGACCTCGTCCTGCTTATGGACGAATCGCACCGCTACCGCGCCAGCGCAGGCGTGCGTGCCATCAACGAACTCAAGCCGATTCTGGGTTTGGAACTGACCGCTACGCCCCAGATCGAAACAGCGAATGGAGTGCAGCCTTTCAAAAATGTCATCTATAGCTACCCACTCTCCAGCGCCCTGGCCGACGGCTTTGTCAAAGAGCCAGCCGTCGCCACCCGCGAAAACTTTGACCCGGCTACTTATACTGAGGAGCAACTGGAACACCTGAAACTAGAGGACGGTGTGCGCATTCACGAAAGTGTCAAAGTGGAACTGGAAGTTTACGCACGCCAGAATGATCGTCCCCTCGTCAAGCCGTTTATGCTCATCGTTGCGCAGGATACCGAGCACGCGAATACGCTTGTTGCTACCATCAAGGATGATTCTTTTTTCGAGGGCCATTATCGGAACCGGGTGATTACCGTTCACTCTAACCAGCGCGGCGAAGAACGGGACGAGACCGTGGAACGGCTGCTCGCGGTCGAGAACCCCAACGAACCGACCGAGATCGTCGTCCACGTCAATATGCTCAAGGAAGGGTGGGATGTGACCAACCTCTACACTATCGTCCCGCTGCGCGCCGCTAGTTCCCGCACGTTGGTCGAACAGTCAATCGGTCGCGGCCTGCGCCTGCCGTATGGAAAGCGTGTTGGTGTCTCGGCTGTGGACCGTCTCACTATCGTGGCCCATGACAAGTTCCAGGCCATTATTGACGAGGCCAACAACCCGAACTCGATTATCCGTACCGGTGTCGTTATTGGGCGTGATATTGCTCTCGAACGCAAAGAGACGGTAGTCGTGCCGTCCGAAGTCGAAGCGCGTATCTCCGCTACGCCCTCTACATACGGAGAGCAGAAAGAGATCATCTTCGTCACCCCCGCCGAGCAGCAAGTGGCGAAGGCGGCGGTGGAGGTCTTCAAGAAATACGAGCGTCTGCCCCGCTCAGCCGACCTGCAATCACCGGAGATACAGGCGCAGATCATCCGCGAAGTGGAAGCCGTTTACACCCCGGCTCAGAGCGAATTAGCAGGGATCACTAAACAGCCCAACATTGCTGAGGTCGTGGCCAAAACGACAGACCTCTACATCGAGCGGTCCATTGATATCCCCCGGATCGTCGTTCTGCCAAAGGGCGAGGTAACCTCCGGCTTTCATGACTTTGACCTTGACGTGAGCGGCATCCGCCTCCAGCCTGTGGCAATGGACATTCTCATCCAACATCTGCGGACGCATGCACGAGAGAGATTAGTGAGTGGAGATGGTCTCGCCGAGGAGAGCCGCGCCGAAAACTATCTTGTGCGTGCCCTGATAGACTTTGACGATATCAGCTACGACGATCACGCTGACCTGCTCTACAAGCTGGCCGGGCAAGTAGTCACGTATTTGCGCTCGTACCTGCCGGACGAAGCCGCGGTGCACAATGTGCTGCAATACTACCAACAGCGGCTTGCCGAACTGATCCATGCACAGATGCAGGCCCATCACTGGGAACGCGCGACCGCGTATGAGACCTACGTCAGCAAAGGGTTCACAACCCTGCGCCCGAACAACTACTCCGCTCCTACAGAAGAAGGTATCCGGAACTTTCGTGCGCCAGTTGAGGAGCGGCAGTACATTCGTGGGATGCTCTTCGGAGGGTTTCGCCGCTGCCTCTATCCGATACAGAAATTCGACTCCGACCCGGAACGCCGCTTTGCCGTGATCTTAGAAGACGACGAAAGCGTGCTGAAATGGGTTAAGCCCGCGAAGGGACGGTTCCAGATTCACTACCGGCATGACCAGTCCTACGAGCCGGACTTCGTCGTCGAAACTCGTGACGCCAAATTCTTGTGCGAGCCGAAACGCTCCAGCGAAATGGAGGACGAGGAAGTGCTTGCCAAAGCGCGTGCAGCAGTCGCCTGGTGCGAACGCGCCACCGCCCATGAGCACGCACACGGCGGTAAGCCCTGGTCTTACCTTCTGATTCCCCACGACGCTATTACCGCAAGCCGAACTCTGCAGGGATCGGTGGCCGCGTTTACTGTGAGGAAGATCTGATCCTGCCTCACTTGGTCGAAAATGGAATCGTAGGAAGAAAAAAGAAGGAAGCTCGCTATGACAATGATTCTCGAATCCGAACTCAAGACCTACGAACAGCACAAGAATGAACTCCTTGGAACCGCAGGAGGAAAGTTCGTTCTTATCCGAGGCACTGACGTGATCGGGACGTACACTGCAAAGATGGACG
>JACQEL010000170.1 GCA_016200595.1 Deltaproteobacteria bacterium | reverse complement strand
TTCCGCAGTTCCACGCGCCCTAGCTATGACAGAGGAGGAACCGTGTGGTTGTTGTTCTTCACTCATCCCCATCAGTGCTCGCACTCGGCGGACGACCTCATCGATTTCCCGTAACACCGGGCGGTTGGCGGTGTCCAAGGGTTCCCCGAAGAAGTGGGCGATACCGTGGCCCACCAAGGTCTGGTGCAGCACGTGCAAATCCGGCTGGGGCAGGATGATGCCGCGTTCGATAAGCCGTGCGCACAGGTATTCCAAACCCTGCTGGGGCCGCACGGTCCCGCGTGCATTGAATCGCTGTATTTGCGCGCGGGCTACCACCCGTTCTTTGAGTCGTGTCCATAGGCTGAGCTGCCGTTTGGGAAGGGGATAAATATACACCGGTTTACCGGTGGCTGAGGCTTCCGCCAGCATCGACTCGCTCTCTCCAGTGACAACGATCACGTCCGCCAAAGCCAGGAAGGCTAAGTACGGGTTGTCCTGTAGTCCTGGTTGCCACAGGTGCACATAGTGACATTCCCCGAGTCCTTTCTGCAGTGCCTCGGCAGCTTCCTGCCCTGTCCGGCGGCTGGTAGTAGCGAACACAGAACCTCGTGCAGCCTGAGCCACAGCACTTACCTCCTCGCCCATGCACCGCGCCGTTTTCGCCTCGAGGCAATGTAACGACGAGGTTCCTCCGACCAGCAGGGCTATGCGCGGATGCGGGGCGTTGGCGAACAGTCCTTGCCAGCGTTCCGCCGCCTGCGCAAGCTGCTCGGGGGTGACTTGGGTTAGGGGCGCTATAGTCTCGATCCGCTGAGGATGGGGCAGCAAGCGGAAATACGTACAACTGACAACGAGGTCAAACAAGTCGGCGACACGGCCACCCTTGCGGCCTAATTGCACCAGACGGGTACGGCCCTGGCTCTGCTTTTGCATCCAGCGTGCTATGTGTTCGGTGCGCCAACCGGTGGTGATCACCAGGTCAGGCCACGGGGGAGCGAGCGCGGCCGAGCGGGTTCTGTTCAGCCCGAGACGAGTCGCACCAAACACCCCAAACAAGCCATCGTGTAAGTGGACCAGGGGGGTAAAGTGTAGCTCCTTGATTTCGTGCGGCCAGCCGAGGGCCTTTACTAGTCCCAGAGATTGGGTGGTGTTCCCTGGATGATCGTCGGTGAGCACCCACACGGTCGGGGGACCGTTGAGACGGCGACCGCCCTCGCGCGTGTCGGTAATCTTCTGCCCCACAGTAGTGTGAGCTTGCAGCACCAGCTTCCAGTGTATCGCCGGCTGACGCGCGCTTGCCGCGTTGAAGTGCGCTATCCACCAGGCCTGGTCGCGGAGGCGAGTCTGCAAACCAGTTTCGTGAGCGCATACCTTCGGGCGAGAGGACGTGGCAACTGTGGCGTACACGAACTTGCCGGCGCGCCGGAATAACTCATCGATGACCCAGGGGATATCCTCTTCCGGCAAGTACTCCAGCACCTCAGTACAGACTACTCCATCGAACTGCTCTGTTAGTCGCTCCGTCAACGGTGAGAAAGCGAGATCACCATTCGTGACAGTTAGCCCAGCCGACTGGCGAATCCTTGCTGCCGGTGCTCTGTCCCGGTTGCCGCCTTGACTGAATCCATAAGTCAGAATCGTTCGTGCCTCTACCGCCGCCATAAGGTCTTGCAGGCCTGGGGTTTTCTCACCTGACCTCAGCCACTCGGACGGTCGCAGTTCGCGCTGGCCATTCTCCCGCTCAAGCTTGCCAGCCTTATGAACCTGTGCGAGTAACTCCCGGTACTGAGCACTGGGGCGGGTAGCGCTGAATACCTGATACCCGGCAACCTCGGCAGCGCGCTCCACCGCAAACCACACCTGACCAGCCGGGTTTCGCTGGTAGGCGTAGCGTTGCGGAAACGGCCGCCAGGGCTGCATGTGGATAGCGGTATAGTGCAAGAGTTTAGCACGGTTCGGGACGTATTCGGCATCACGCGCATGCCAGGTTGGATCGAGTTGTCCGCGCAAGCCAGGCACCATCCGCGCTTTCGCCTCCATCGATCTTCTGCGTTCATGCTGCGCCGCCGCAAGGGTCCAGACGGTTGCCATGCGGGCACAGTCGATGAGCATCACCGCGGTATCTCGGTCAGAGAGGGCGAGAAAACCATGAGTGCCCAGGTCAGTGTCAAACAACTCTGCCGGGTCGGCGAGGTAGATCTGATCGGCATCATTATAGATTGCTCGTCCAGTCCCTCCAGCAAAATGGGGAATTGCAAAGCGATAGTTCGTAAAACCGGTCAGCCACCCACGCCGGTCAAAATCGGCCAGTTCCTTCATTAAGTAGATTTCATAGACCCGGCCGGGGTCGCGGACTTGCTCGATAGACCAGCAAAAGACTCGCTCAGCGCGGTATTGCCTCGGTTCGGTGCCAAGAAAGATACGCACCGGTGATTTGGCACTCGGGGGCGCACCGTCCCGCACTCCCAGCACCACACACTCCGGTTGCGCGTGCATCTCAGTCAGGCAGTGATTCCCCATTTGCGGCAGGAACCGCGCAACGGTACGGGCTTTTTCGAAAAAGGCCATAGCTTTGCGGTAAGACTACAAGGGCATTCTAAGTATTAACCTGCACCCTCTGAGGCAGGAAGCGGAATTTCTTTATGGTAAAAAAATATGACGCGCCTAACGGCCAGGCGTACACTACCAGGGTCCAGAAGAGAATATTTTTGCGACCAAGAAAGCTTAACAGAAAAAGGTAAAACGTGCGAATATCACCTTTGATGAACGGCTGAATCCGGCGATACGGTTTTACCCAGGCCCCCTCCTGCGCCTTAAAAAAATCTTCACCCATGGCCTGCATGCTGACGTAGCCGGCTCGATGGAGAAAACGGGTATGAAGCATCGCTGCCGCGCCATACCAGACCAGCGTCGCGGCCGCAACAACAATATAGGTGAGATCGAGTTGAAATTCGCGATAACAGGCAACCGTCAAAAAGACGAACGGGAGCCCGAAGCGCAGATCATCAATGAGCATGTCGATGCGCCCGCCTGCCTCCGACTCATAATTACGCACCCGTGCCGTTTCGCCGTCGCAGCGATCTAAAACTCCCGCGGAAAATTGCCAGATGAGAGCGAATATAACCATCGCCCAATATTGATTGATTAATAAAAATGCAGAAGCTACCAAGAACAAAAGGAGTTCGATGACGCTAATCGCATTCGGACTGAATCCCAGACGAACGAAAAGAAATGTCAGCGGCTTGGACAGTCTCGCATTCACCAGTTTGGAGAATTCGCCACTGATTTCTTTGAAAGCAATTTGCCAAAAAAATTCTCTTATCTGCTCTGTATTTTCTTTGCCGGTAACTTTTAGCCACCAAAACTTTTCTAGGAACCCCGTTGTCAGTAATTTTTCCTTATTCCAGTACTGAATTATCTCGGCGAAATTGTTGGCAGTCATTTGGCGGAAGTCGGAGCGACGGCAGACCACAATATCTGTGCTGATGATCCCATCTTGCAACTCGGACGAAATCTCAGCGGCAGCAGAGGTCGCTAAAGCAAAAGTAGCGTCGCGAAAAACAGTCTCAGGTAAAGCGATTTTGGTAAAAGCACTAGGGTCGTGAAATATCACCCTGAACTTTTCCGCAAACGAGGCAGCAAAGACAATCTGTCCATTCTTCAACCAGATATTTTTGTAAGCAAACAAGAGTGGCTTTGGCGGCGCTTGGCATTGCGCGGCCTGAACGAAAAAGGTTGGATGGACGATTTTATCAATCTCAAACAGGAAAAATAAATCGTCCCATTTTTCCACGGCGCGCGCAATTATTTCTGAGAGTGATTCAGTGGATCGGCATTCGACAATCTCATATTCGCAGGAAACTCGCTGGCGGATTGCCGTAATCATTGAGGCAATTTTTTCCCGCTGCCCGCTACGGCAAATGATTTTGACAGATCGTATGCCCGATTTAGACAGAGCGATCAAGGCGCGATTTAACAGTGTTTCCCCGCCGTACACCCAGTCGTAGGCGGCACTGGCAGTCTCAGTATTTAAAGCAAGAAGCACTGCTTGGCAAACGAATTCATGGGACATGCACTCGGACTCCTCTTGGGGAATACACGGCTAAACTTTTACGGCACGAAAATTTTATTTTTGCGCGGATCCTGTCGGCTTAATTCTCTAGCGTGCATAAACGCGAAGACCATAAAATAGACGAAGAATATCAGGGCAATGCCCAAGGCGAGCAAATTAAAGAGCGAAATGGTGAGAAATGACCAATGCAGTAGCGGATTGGTGGCGCAATAAAACACGAGGTTCGCGCCGACAATGAGGAAACGAATTTCCGTGGGACCGATTTTGCCGTAAGAAATTTTAGAAATACCCGTGACCAGGCTGTGGACAAACGTTAAGATGCCAAGCTGTAAATAGCCGACCAGTATCAGCAGGGCATAATTAAAACCGATGAATGGCGACAATCCCAAGCCAAGGCAGATAATCGTTTGCGTCAAGGTATCGACGGTATGATCGACAAAGTAGCCGTACTGGAAGCGTTCGCACTGGCGATACCGCGCCAGGCTCCCGTCAAGGCTGTCGCCAAACCAATTGACTGCGAGGCCAAAATCTACCAGCCATAAATAATTCCGGTTAACATTACTGAGCCAATACCCAAGAGCGACGATAAGGCCACCGAGTACGCCAATCGTGGTAAGCATGTCGGGATTGACCCACGGCGGCATTTGCGCGCAAAGCCAGTGCAAGGCTGGTCTTTCCAGCGGGCCAAAAAAAATATCGTTGACGCGTTCGTCGGTTGTCTTGACAGTAGTCGCCATAAAGCAATCTATATGAGGAACACACCAAGATCCGGATTCAGAGGGAATACATTCCCGTGGGGGTGCCACGAGCAGCTTGCCTGCCGGTGCCCACCGCTCGCGCTGGCGGACCAGCACAATACTGTCCGGAATAAATTTGCTCTGCCGTGCGCCGGAGGCGTAATTTTGGAGTGCGCCAGCCGTGCTGGCGCTTTGTTGGGCTGAAGCATGGCTTCAGCCCAATACCGTGCGAAGCCATGCTTCGCACGGCAAAAGCGGGAGCGTGGCTCCCGCACTC
>JACQEL010000169.1 GCA_016200595.1 Deltaproteobacteria bacterium | reverse complement strand
TGTCTGGTCGCCACCACACACCCGTCTGTAGTTTGCACGGAGGGCCGATTTTACTGCTTCTGTTCTGCGTCTCGCTACATCAGGACAAAATTACACCCGTTTGAAGAGGCTACGGTGACCCTGGCGACTCGGGCGGCGCACTACGGGTTCCCTGAGGGCGGCTCTATCCTCGACCTCGCCTCGGCGCTGGGGGGACCTGCACGGTTCCTCGCGCGGCGATTCGCCGCCACGGTTATCTGTATCGATCTCAATCCACGTATGCATGCGGCTCTCAGGAGTGCCGCCCAGGCGGAAGGGTTGACGCTGCGCTGTCTGCCCGTACTGGCACGCACAGAGCGGCTCCCCCTCGCGACGGCTTCTTGTGACGGAGCGTGGAGCCAAGATGCGCTCTGTCACATGGACAAACCTGCTGTGCTGAGGGAGGTGGCCCGGGTGTTGCGGCCAGACGCCCTTTTTGCCTTCACAGACTTCATCGCGCGGTCGGGGCTGAGAAGCGAAGACGCCGAGGCCTTGGCCCGCGACTGGGCGTTTCCGTCGCTCCTGCGGCTGCCGCAGTACACAGCGCTGCTCGACGAGCACGGTTTCGAGGTCCTGTTAGCGGAGGACCGCACCCGCGCCTTGGTGGCGCAGTACCCACAGGTCAGGGCGCGAGACCAGGAACGGTGGGAGGCCGAGTTTGCCGCGCGCCATAGCGACGCGGAACGCCAACGGCAGCGGGCAAGAGGTGAGGTCTGGCTGACCCTGTTGCGGGCGGAACGGACGGGGTACGGGATGTTTGTGTGCCGACGTCGTTCCCCATAGCTGCACCGTGAGGGAAATAAGGCCAGATCTTGAATCATCAGCAACGTAAAGCCAAATCGGGCGGGCAAAAGCGATACGTTACCTATGCTGTGTGTCGAGTTGTCCGCGAAATGCTGTCGCACTAGGATAATGACCCGACACAGAAAAAGGATATGTCCCGCCGTTCACAATCAATCACAGCAGGTATCTCCTCGTACCGCCTCAATCCCTTCCTTGGCGATAATCGGCACCATCACCAAGGCCGCCACGGGGTCAGCCCACCACCAGCCGAGTAGGGCATTGAGGAGCAGCCCGCCCAGGAGGACCGCGGACAAGTACGTACAGAACTCAGTCTGCTTTGCGTCGGCCAGCATAGCCTCACTGTCGAGGTCTCGTGCGACCCCTCGTTTCGCGCGGGCGAGTAGAGGCATAACAATAAGGGAGGCGACCGCGAGTAAAATTCCTGGTACGCTTCGCTCGGGCAGCGCGTGATTTGCCAGGGAAGAGATCGCCTCGTAGCCGACATAGAGAGCGAGGACGAGGAAACAGCCGCCCACGACGAGGAGGGTGATAAGCTCTACGTGCTCGCGCCAGGCTTCGTCAGCATCAGCGTGTAGTCGCCAGAGCAAAGCCGCTCCCGAGGTGACTTCGATAACGCTATCGAAGCCAAACCCCACCAGCGCGATACTGCCGGCAAGGAAGCCTGCCACGAGGGCGATGAGCCCTTCAAGGCTGTTGTAGGCGATGGTGAAGTATTCCAGGGTAACGCCGCGCTTGATAAAGCTCGTCCGGTGAATTTCATCGGCTTGGATAACCTGCATATTCTATATCCCCTGACTTTCTGTTTTTCGTGTCCAGACATTTACAGCTTCTCGATATTATCGCTCTGATTTCTCATAAACTAAACAAGAGCGCTGAGCCGACGATCTCACAACACAATCCTTTCGACTTCATCGAGCGTAATCTCCTCTCCTGTCCGGTCATACAGCTTGGTGGTCCGAATCGACTCATGATTGGCCATTCGCTGCGCGGCTTCTAGGGATCCACCATTGTGCAGATACACTGTGATCCCCGTGGCCCGGAACGTATGGCAACCGATCCGCTCCGATACTCCCGCGGTCTGCGCGCGGCGCTTAATCATCTTGAACGTGTCCCACCGACTCATCGATCTCTTTGTGAGCTTCCCAGTTCTCCGATAGGCCGAGCAGAAAAGAAAGCCCTTTTTGTCTGTGGCAATCCCAGCGGCCGCAAGGTAAGCATCGAGGTACTCTTCCGCCTTGTGATGCACGGGCATCTCATGGAACTTGCCACCTTTCTGGTGCAGCCTGACCCACCAGCGTTTGCCATTCTGGTAATAATCCTCGACCTTCATGGAGACCACCGCACTCACCCGGGCAAAGCTGTACACCATAACGCCGATCAAGGCCCGGTCGCGCAACCCGATCAGGGAGGACGGATCAATACTGTCGAGTAATGTCCGTGCATCCTCAGCCGACAGCACATGCGTCTTGCCTTTCTTCACCACATATGTCGGCCCTTTCACACTCGCCGCCGGATTGAACGGCAGCACTCCGCCGGTCACCAGATAATCAAAAAGCATCCGGATGGCCGCCAGGTGCTGCTTGACCGTCGGCTTCGAAGCGGGGTGTTGTTCGATATACGCAGCTACCGCCACCGGGGTCACACTCTCCAGCCGTAGGCCGCGCCCACGATGTTGCCGAACACCGCTCTCACCCTTGCTAGCGTGCGACCATGCAGTATGCCGAGACGCACTTCCACGGTGATGCCCGCGGGGTCGAAGTACAACCGGTCATGCGAGTAAGAGTAGACGACGGGGGCACGCTGAGGAGCGAGCTCAAGCTGATTATCGGAGCAGTAGGTATTCTGCAGCTCAACTATAAGGCTGACGTACAACGCGATGTTGATACTACCCGTTCAATCCGTCTCGATCGGCAGGGTAGGATCTTGCGCCCACTCGCCCAGGGAACCATCGTAGAGGGTGAGATGAGGATACCCTAACTGATGCAGCAGAAACAGA
This sequence comes from Deltaproteobacteria bacterium, assembly GCA_016200595.1. Lineage (GTDB taxonomy): Bacteria > Desulfobacterota > Binatia > Bin18 > Bin18 > JACQEL01. The sequence continues at coordinate 849 of JACQEL010000169.1, read as the reverse complement.
TCAACCGTGGCCGAAATCCCGCCCCCGCAATAGGTCATGACCTGTTTGGTGGGCTCTACCCCCACAGCATGAAATTTTGCTCGCGCTTCCGCTAAGGGCACGAAGGTGTGGGTGGTGGGATCAAGGAGACTCGCGGCTGGCACATTGACACTGCCGGGCACGCGCCCGGGGCGGCCGTAACGGCTCGGCCCAGCACCACGGTGGTAGTCGGGAGAGAGCGCATTCACCATCATCGTCTTTGGATCACTCAGCGCCGCCACCACCTGGTCTTTGCCGATGAAGAGGCCGGGGCGCGGGCGAGCGAGGAACTGCGCAGGCGGGTAGGTGCAGAGGGCCGTGGAGAGGGATCGCCCTTCAGCCCGCCACTTGTCCCACCCCCCATCAAGGACCGCAGCGTTGTCAAACCCGAAGGCACTCAGCATCCACCACACCCGAGTCGCCCACATGATACCACCCGCGCTGTACACGACGACACGCGTGCCCTGCCCCACCCCATGCCGGGACATGGCCGCAGCAAATTGGTCCGCGGACGGCAGCATGAACCGCAGCTTCGTCGTATTGTCCGACAGCTCCCCCTGGAGATCGAGAAAGCCTGCACCCGGAATATGCCCTGCCTCATAGTCCGCCTTCCCGCTCACGATGCGATAGGGGGCATCGGTGTCGGCCTCCGCAGGCAGGAGGTGCGTCGTACAATCAAACTGGTGGGGGTCGTGATACTCTTGCGCCCAGCTGACGGACACAACGACAAGCGAGACCAAGCTGAGCATGGGAACTAAATCAGACTTCAAGAGACTGGCACACCAGAGTTGTCACCCTGAACGAAGTGAAGGGTCTCGCGGTGAGATTCTT
>JACQEL010000168.1 GCA_016200595.1 Deltaproteobacteria bacterium | reverse complement strand
TTTTTGGTTGTTTGTATGCCGGCGTGATCGCGGTCCAGCAGCCTCCCCCGCATCCGGTCCAGCCGCAGCGCGCGCTGCCCCGACTGCAGGCGGTCACGCAGGATGCCCGCCCCCGGATTGCCCTGACTACCGCCGCTATTCTTGCCAAGGTCGAGCGCCAATTCGCACACGCTCCTGAGTTACAGCGGCTGCGCTGGCTGGCGACCGATGATATTCCCGATTCCTGGGCGGAAGACTGGCAGGCTCCCGCCGTAACCAGTCACACTTTGGCACTTCTCCAGTACACCTCAGGCTCGACGGTGGAACCGAAAGGAGTCATGGTGAGCCACGGCAACATTCTCCACAACTCAGCGTACATCAAACATGCCGCTGCCTTTACTCCGGAGGATGTGTCTGTCACCTGGCTCCCCGTCTTCCACGACATGGGTCTCATCAGCGGCATTATCCAACCTCTGTATACGGGGTTTCCGTGCTTTCTCATGCTGCCCCAATCGTTCCTGCAACGCCCGCTGCGCTGGCTACAGGCCATCACCCGATACCGCGTCACGCACAGCGGCGGCCCGAATTCTGCCTATGATCTGTGCGTGCGGCGGATTTCTCCAGACCAACACACTGCCCTGGATCTCAGCAGTTGGAATTCGGCATTCACTGGCGCCGAGCCAGTCCGCGTCGCCACCCTCAACCGGTTCGTCGAGACCTTCGCCCCCTGTGGTTTTCGTCCTCACTCGCTGTCCCCCTGTTACGGGTTAGCTGAAGCCTCTCTGATGGTGTCAGGAGGACCGCTGCAGGACGAACCCGTACTCTGCAGCGTCCAGACCGCCCTGCTGGAACAGCACCGTGTTGCCGAGGGCACCGATCCTCACCAGCCGACACGGATAGTCGTCGGGTGCGGCCGGCCCATACTCGATACCCGAGTCGTCATCACGCACCCCGACTCGCTGACTGCGTGTTTACCTGATGAAATCGGCGAAATCTGGGTGTCAGGTTCGAGCGTGGCCCAGGGGTACTGGCAGCGCGCCGAAGACACCGCACGCACGTTCCAGGCCTACCTGGCAGATACGGGCGAGGGACCGTTCCTGCGTACTGGGGATCTCGGGTTTATCAAAGATGGCCAACTGTTTGTCACGGGCCGCCTCAAGGATCTCATCATTATTGAGGGCCGTAATCATTATCCTCAGGACATTGAGCTGACGGTCGAACAGAGCCACCCCTCCCTCCGGCCAGGGGGGTGTGCGGCGTTTTCGGTTGAGGCTGCCGACGCCGAACGTCTGGTGATCGTCGCTGAGATCGAGAGCCACCCTCGGTCGATCGTTCCCCCGCTGGAGGGCGGAGCCAGTCCTGGCGAGCAGGGAGTGCGGAAGACTGACGCAATCCTCCACGCCATCCGACGCGCCGTCGCGGAAGAACATGATGTACGCGTGCACGCCGTCGCGTTGATTCAGCCCGGCCGCATGCCTAAGACTTCGAGCGGCAAACTTCAACGTCACGCGTGCAGGACCGCTTTCTTGACTGACGCTTTGGCGCGGTTGACCGGAGGAGGAGATGCGGATGCAGTTTCTCGCTGAGAAGACCGAGACGGCCAATGGACAAGACACGGAAACCCCGCTCGGCGTCCTACGTGCGACTCCTCCGACCGCCACCGCGATCCAGGACTGGCTCCTCTCGCAGCTCTCGGCACTGCTCGCTCTCCCACCTGATGAGATTGACATCCGCGAACCTTTCGCCAGCTACGGCTTGGGTTCCACCGAGCTGGTCACACTGTCCGGTGAACTCGAAGAGTGGCTGGGACGCAAATTGTCCCCTGCTTTGGCCTATGAATACCCCACCATCGCCACCCTCGCCAGGCATTTGGCCGGGGACTTCGGCACGGTGGCATTTACTGATCAGGGCCAGGCCGCCACTAGCGAACCTATCGCCATTATTGGTATCGGCTGCCGCTTCCCTGGCGCTCACGGGCTAGCAGCCTTCTGGCAACTTTTACGTGCCGGCGTGGATGCTATCACCGAAGTGCCGCCCGAACGTTTCGACCTGGGCGTCTTCTACGATCCAGATCCGGCCGTCCCAGGCACTATCAATACCCGGTGGGGCGGTTTTCTCGAACAGGTCGACCAGTTCGATCCTCACTTCTTTGGCATCTCTCCGCGGGAGGCCGTCCATATGGATCCCCAGCAGCGTCTCCTGCTGGAAGTCGCCTGGGAGGCACTGGAAGATGCCGGCCAGGCGCTGGAGCGACTGGCCGGGACGTCAACTGGAGTTTTTATCGGCATTGCCACCAATGACTACGGGCGGATTCAGCTGAGCGATCCTAAGCTGATCGACGCCTATGCCGGCACGGGCAATGCGTTCAGCATCGCAGCCAACCGTCTCTCCTATGTGTTCGATTTCCGTGGCCCCAGCCTCGCGCTTGATACCGCCTGCTCCTCGTCCCTGGTGGCGGTTCATCTGGCCTGCCAGAGTCTGTGGAACGGCGAGTCTACGTTGGCCCTGGCTGGCGGCGTGAACCTCATCCTCTCGCCGGCAATCACCATCAACTTTACCAAAGCTGGAGCGATGGCCCCTGACGGCCGCTGCAAAGCCTTCGATGCGCGGGCTAATGGCTATGTGCGCAGTGAAGGGGCTGGCGTCGTGGTGCTGAAGCCGCTCGCGCGCGCTGTGGCCGATGGAGATCCGATTTATGCCATCATCCGTGGCAGCGCGGTGAACCAGGATGGACGGAGCAATGGGTTGATGGCGCCCAACCCTCTTGCCCAGGAAGCGGTTCTGCGTGAAGCGTACAGACGGGCAGGGGTTCCTCCGCACCAAGTCCAGTATGTCGAAGCCCACGGGACGGGGACGTTCCTGGGTGACCCGATTGAAGCGAAAGCCTTGGGGGCTGTGCTTGCTGCCGACCGTCCCGCTGGCTGCCCGTGTGCTATTGGCTCGGTGAAAACCAATCTTGGCCATCTGGAAGCAGCCGCCGGCATTGCTGGTCTTATCAAGGTGGCGCTCTCGCTCAAGCATCGACAGCTCCCCCCAAGTCTGCACTTCCAGGAGCCTAATCCGCATATTCCCTTCGATACTCTGCCACTCCGCGTGCAGACCGTGCTGACGCCGTGGCCTGACGCACCGGGGCCTGCCCTAGCCGGGGTGAGTTCCTTCGGCTTTGGCGGCACCAACGCGCATATCGTCCTGCAAGAGGCTCCCCCCTCTCTTCGTCACAGCGAGCCGCCAGGGGGGCACGAAACCAACACTGGGCCACCTGTTACCGGTCCTCAGCAGTCCGTCTCTCTCCTGCCATTATCGGCGCGTAGCCCGGAGGTGCTCCAGACGCTCGCCCGCGCATACCAGGATTGCCTGAGCGCCCAGGAAACCACCGCGTCGCTCCAGGATCTCTGTTTCACTGCTAGTGTCCGACGCAGCCACCATGACCACCGGTTGACTGTCACCGGATATTCCGGTGAGGAACTCCGCGCGTGTCTTGAGGCGTTCCGGCAGGGAGAAGCGCGTCTTGGTCTCTCGTCTGGTCGCACCGGTGCCGGTCGCCGGAGAAAGCTCGTTTTGGTGTTTCCGGGACAAGGCTCACAATGGTTCGGCATGGGACGGAGACTCCTTGAACGAGAGCCCGTCTTTCGGGAGACACTGGAACAGTGTGACAAGGTCATACGACTCTATGCGGATTGGTCTGTTTTACAAACACTTACCACCGAAGCGGCGTCTTCACGTCTGAACGAGGTCGAGGTTATCCAGCCGACGCTCTTCGCCATCCAGGTGGCCCTGACCGCCCTCTGGCGCTCTTGGAGCGTCGTACCGGATGCGGTGGTGGGACACAGCATGGGAGAAGTTGCCGCCGCGTATGTCGCTGGCGCGCTGAGCTTGGCAGACGCCGCGCGAGTCATCTGTCACCGCAGCCGTCTGGCTAAACGCTTGAGTGGACAAGGAGCGATGGCAGTTGTGGATCTCTCCTTTACGCAAGCTCGTCATGCCCTGGCCGGCTACGAAGACCGCGTGTCGATCGCTGCCAGCAATAGTCCGACCTCGACGGTCCTGTCCGGCGATCCGGCGGCGGTACGGGCCATTCTCGAGCACTTGCAGCGGCAAGACATCTTCTGCCGTTTGGTGAACGTCGATTTTGCCTCGCACAGCCCCCAGATGGATCTGTTGCGCGCCGACCTGTTGCGCGCCCTGGACGAACTGCACCCGCACGCTGCTGCTCTCCCTCTTTACTCGACCGTGACCGGCACGGTGAGTGACGGTCTCACCTTCGATGCGACCTATTGGGCAAGAAATCTGCGAGAACCTGTCCTCTTCTCCACGGCAGTGCAACAGCTACGAGATGACGGACATGATATTTTCTTGGAGATCAGCCCCCATCCCATCCTGCTGAGTGCTATTCAGCAAGGGCTGCAGCACACGAACACGCTGCCTTCTCTGCGGCGTGATGAAGATGAACAATTTGTGATGCGAGGGTCGCTAGGCACTCTCTACACGCTTGGCTATCCGGTAGACTGGAGCCGGCTCTATCCCTCCAGCAGTCGCTGCGTTTCTCTTCCTTCCTACCCTTGGCAGCGAGAGCGCTGCTGGCTGGACACAACACCAGCCGCCCCTGGTGATCACCCCAGGCCTCATCAGAGTCACCCGCAGCCAGGACCACATCCCCTCGGCGAAGAAGTGAGGCACGAGGCACAACAAGTCTCGGGTCTGGATGAATGGTGTTACGAACTGCAGTGGCAGCCGAAAGACGGCGTGCCAGCACTGCCGTCTTCACTTACTGCGGCAGGCGTCTGGCTGATCTTTGCCGATCAGAGTGGTATCGGCAGGGAACTCGCAGCCCTTGCGCACGCCGCTGGCGAGGAAAGTGTACTGATCTGGCCTGGTGAAGCGTATGCCCACCTGGCATCGACGCAATGCTGGCTCCGTCCGGGACAGCGGGAAGATGTCCAACAGTTACTCGCGGCAGTCCTGGGACCAGATCACCCTCCCTGTCGTGGTATTGTCCACCTGTGGAGTCTTGACCCGCCTCCGCAGGCAGCAACTCCTGCGTCCTCTCTGGAAGTAGCGCAGACACGAGACTGCGGCAGTGTGCTTGCTTTTGTCCAGGAGTTAAGTCAGGAGGAAAGGACGGACTGTCCCCGCCTCTGGCTGGTGACGCGCGGGGCTCAAGCGGCCGCACCCATCCCGGCGGCGTTGGCTGTCGCCCAGGCTCCCTTGTGGGGATTTGGTCGCGCCATCGCTCAGGAGCATCCTACCCTCTGGGGCGGACTAGTGGATTTGGAACCTGACGCTTCTCCTCAGGACAGTGCAGCGCATCTCTGGGAGGCCATCTCACATCCAGATGGGGAGGATCAGCTGGCCTTCCGTCACGGGCAACGCTATGTAGCCCGTTTGGTACGTACGCGTCCACCTACCGAGCAGCGACCTGCATTCCGGTGGCGGTCTGATGGGACCTACCTGATTACGGGAGGATTAGGAGATTTGGGCCTGCTGGTCGCTCGCTGGATGGTTGAGCAAGGCGCCCGACGGCTGATTCTTTTGGGACGCACTCAGCTCCCTCCGCGGGTTACCTGGAGCGGGGTAGACAAAGAAAGTCGCTTAGCCCGTCAAATCGGTGCCATTCGCGAACTGGAGGCTTTGGGGGCAAGTGTACATTTGGGTGCCGTAGATGTCGCTGACGAAGGACAGCTACGGGGTTTTCTCGACGAGTTTCGCGCTGAGGGTTGGCCGCCGATTCGGGGCGTTGTGCATTTAGCCGGCATAGCCCAAGAACAGACGTTGTCTGAGCTGAATCCTGTCCTCTTCAATTCTGTCCTTCACCCTAAAATGACAGGGAGTTGGCTGTTACATTGCCTCCTGCAAGATGATCCTGTGGATTTTTTCGTGCTATTTTCGTCCACTGCTTCATTGCTGGGCGTGCTGGGCCAAGGGCAAGGAAGCTATGCCGCCGCCAACGCCTTCATGGATGCCCTCGCGCATCACCGCCAACTCCAGGGTCTGCCGGCTCTCAGCATTAACTGGGGCCCCTGGGCCCAGATTGGCTTGGCGGCGCGTCATGAGCGGACAGAGCGTCTCGCACGCCGCGGCATAGAGAGTATCGCTCCCGAGCAAGGAGTGGCGGCTCTCGCACGGCTCTGGCAAGCTCGCACGGCTCAGATCGCAGTCATGCCGGTGAACTGGCCGCGGCTGCGTGACTCTTTTGCTTCAGTGGATAACTCCCCTTTGCTTGCTTGTCTGCTCAGCGAAGATCCAGATGCTCTTCCGGCAACGGACGGTGCACACGAGACGGCCTTAGTAACCCGAGCACGGCTTCTCGCCGCACCCCCAGAGGAGCGCGCGCTCTTGGTGCAGTCCTATCTGAGTGCGCAGGTCGCTCGGGTGCTCGGGTTGTCCACCGCCAGATTCGACGGACAGCAACCGCTCAACACTCCTTGATGGCCGTTGAATTAAAGAACCGGATTGCGGTTGACCTTGGAGTGCAGGTGTCCGTGGTGGAATTCCTCCAAGGGCTGAACGTTGAGCAAGTTGCCTCGCAGGTTCTCAGCCTCCTCGCAACCTCGGCTTCTGATGCAGTAACGTCTACTCAAAATCTGTTCTCCAATCCTGACCGTGCTCTCACGCCGAACCTTGCTTCTGACACCTTCTCGCCGCTCTCCTACGGGCAGGGCACCATATGGTTCCTGTATCAACTCGCGCCAGAGGTCGCGTCCTACGTGGTCCCGGTCGCGGCACATATACGTTCAACATTAGATGTGCCTGTCTTACGACACGCGCTGCAGGCGCTGATTGACCGTCATGCCTCTCTGCGCACGACGTATACCTCGCAGGGCGGTATCCCCATGCAGCACGTCCACGCGTCTGTCGCCCTCGACTTCCAGGAAGAGCAGGTCGCAGGTTGGAGCGAAGCCGAACTGCAAGAACGCCTGGTGCAGGAAATCAATCGCCCTTTCGATCTCACCAACGGTCCGCTACTGCGGGTGCATTTGTTTACTCGCTCGGCGCAGGACCGTACCCTGTTGCTAACGGTTCACCACATCGCGATCGATTTCTGGTCGCTGAACATCCTCCTAAAGGAACTCCGCACCCTCTATCTCGCAGAAAAGAGCGGGATACAGGTCTCTCTTCCCGCACTCCCAGCCCAATACACGGACTATGTTGCCTGGCAGGCCCGCTTGATCGCTAGCCCGGAAGGCGAGCGGCTCTGGACCTACTGGCAGCAACAACTGGCCGGGAGGTTACCGATCCTCACTCTTCCCACTGATCGACCGCGTCCGCCGGTGCAGACCTATCATGGGGCTCCTTATAAATTCAGGCTAGACGCGGAATTGGTCGACCAACTCAAGGCGCTGGCTAGAGCCGAAGGCGCGACGTTATACATGACGCTCCTGGCAGCTTTCTATGCCCTGCTGCATCGCTATAGCGGCCAGGACGTCATTGTTGTAGGTGCCCCTGCAGTAGGACGAGGCCGGGCCGAATTCGAAGGAATCGTCGGCTACTTTGCTAACCCCCTACCCCTGCCGGCAGACCTTGCTGATCATCCCTCCTTTACTCAGCTTCTCAGGCA